>CAZQDF010000080.1:0-6900 GCA_964592065.1 uncultured Dehalococcoidales bacterium
TTAGAAAGGGAAGTGAATGAGGAGAGCATTCGCTTAGCGCCATTATGGCAGCGAGGGCAAGAAGCAACTTCATTTAATTTGCTTAAGGGACGAAGTAATTCGAATTTAAGATTACACTGAGGGCAAAAGTATTCGTAGATAGGCATTCTTACTTCCTAATTATCAACCACAGGAAGGGCATTTTTCTTCTTGGGTTACTGGGAAGCCCTGGGCTTGCCACTGGCTGATTCCTCCCTTGAGGTTGTATACATAAAAGAAACCATTATCTACCAAAATTTGAACTGCTTTCTTACTACAACCGCCGCAACTATGGTATGCCAGGATATTGCCGGACGTATTTAGTTCATCCAGCCTTGACTCAAGTTCGGATAATGGGATGAGGAGAGCGCCTGGGATGTGGCCAGAGTCATACTCTTCTTGTGCGCGAAGATCTATTACCACGACCTCTTGCTGGCTGATCATCTCATGGGCTTCCTCAGGGGTTACATCTGTATAGCTTGGCATCGTTGGCTCCGGGCTAGTAGCCGGGGTTTGCTCGATGTACACTGGGAGGCCCTCAGCTTGCCACTGAAGGATCCCACCCGCCATGTTGTAGACACGAGTGAAGCCGTTGGCGATCAAGATGGAAGCTGCTTCTGCGCTGCGGTGGCCAGAGCGGCAATATACCAGAATATGGTCAGACGGATTTAGTTTATCCAGCCGCGACTCAAGTTCGGATAATGGGATGAGGAGAGCGCCTGGGATGTGGCCAGAGTCATACTCTTCTTGTGTGCGCACATCCAGCAACACGACCTCGTGCTGGCTGATCATGTCATAGGCTTCCTCAGGGGTTACATCGGTATAGTTTGATGTGGTGGGCTCCGCGCTGGTAGTCACCGCCTGCCCGGCGCATGAAATCGAGAAGACTAACATTGCAATCAATATGAGGGGAAGTATGCAAGGTAATGTTGGCCTTAGTTTGGTTATAGTCTTCTGTGTTCTTTCTAGCATAGCCTTTCTTTTTACTATTTATCCTTTTCTTCCTCAAAGGCTTTTAGGAATGCCTCGGGGATTTTGGGAGCTTGAGCATCTGCCCATGTTTTAAGGCAGGTAAAAGAGCAGAAGTTATAATGCTCAACCGCTCCTAAACCTTTCCAGTGCGAAACCGTGAGCCAGCCACTGAGCACCTCGCAAGGTCGCTCTTCGGGAGAAAATTCCATTCTTTTACCACAGGTATGGCAAACAAAATATCCCCGTGGCATTTAATTCCTCGACTAGATGGCAACCACTTCTTTAACCTCGGGTACCTGCTCCTTAAGTAACCTTTCGATCCCATGTCGCAAAGTTATCGTCGCCATGGGGCAACCCGCACAGGCACCAGCCAGCTTTACTGTGACCACGCCTTCATTTACATCCACTAATTGGACATCACCACCGTCGGCCAGTAAAGCAGGTCTTATTTGAGCCAAGGCTGCTTCTACCTTCGCTCGCATGTTCTACCTCCTATTATTCAACCACTTTAGGTTGCAACTTCTGTCTTTGCCGTTCAAGCAAATCCTGTAGGGTTGTAGCCTCTAATATGCTGCTTATAGCTGCTTTCACCTCCACCCAGACATCGTGAATTACACAAAAAGCTGCTTGGGGATATGCCTCGGGATCATCGACACATTCCGTTGGAGCCATAGACCCTTCAGTAACTCGGATAATCTCGCTGAGCCTTATTTGGGAAGGTGGCTTAGCCAGAGTAAACCCACCATGTGTTCCGCGAGCACTCCTTACCATCCCTGCCACTTTGAGTGAAATGAGTAAATGCTCCAAATATAGCCCAGAAATGTGTTGCCTTCTGGCAATGTCCTTTGCCAGAATAAGCCCTTGCCCGTAGCGAAGAGCCAAATCAAGCATTGCCATTGTTCCGTAACGACCTTTGGTGGAAATTCTCATGAGTGCAAATCCTTCTTTATCAAGTTTATCACAATAGTAATATTAAACTCTCAGCTGGAAGTTGTCAAATGAGCCTGAACTTAGCTACGTTGCTACGCTCTTGCGCCAAATCGTAGCACTATCTTTTACCAGCAGCACTGAGGTTGCTACGAAATGTTGCTTTGCTTGTGAAGCAAAGCAACATTTCGTAGCTACTGATTTTGACTATCTTTTTATCTCTCGAAATACTAACTCAACAACTTTAGGGATAGCCTGTTTCACCTTTGGTGTTAAATCTTGGCTAAAGGTAGTGACATCTGCTACCTCTATGGCGAGAATAGCAATCTCCTTGGGCAATACCAAGCCCAGTTTAGCGCCCAACTCTAACGCAGTGCCTAAACCAACATTGTGAGTTATAGGAAAGTAGTCAGAGGCAGTTAGGTCTTGTAAATTCAGCCTGTGAATTTGCCCTGCCTTTCCGGTTGGCGTTTGAATGGCATCAATGATGATGACTCGGTCATAGCCCGGTAAGAGGTCCAGAAGCCCAAGACCGTCAGCATTGGTCTCCATCACTGTTACTTTCGAGTTGTGGGTTTCCTTTTCTAATATTTGGGCGATTTTATTTCCCACTCCATCATCACAGCGAAGTGGATTTCCCAACCCTAAGATCAATGTTTTCAAGCCTGCACCTCCAACGAACAAAGTAAAGTATCCTTGTGATTCTGAGCGCAGCAAAGAATCACAGAGAAACTGAACATCAATTGATTAAAGGAACTTTTAATTTCGCCTGATATCGAGATTACAAAAGAGGCCATTTCAAGCTGGATACCTAAAACAATTACCTTTGGAAATAGAGCTAAGCATTATTTCTGAGTCTCGCAGGGTATATTGGGTTAACAAATCGCTACCAGTCTCCGGCGGACAACCGGTGCTTATAGGCGGGGGTCTCCTAGCTGTCCTATTTTGATATCCTCTAACAATATCCTGGGCGCTATTCCTTTGACATCCTGGAAATCCTGTCGAATTCCTCTCTTAGCTTCTTGTATGCTCTGTCCAGTTCCTCTGCCCTTTCCTCTGCGTTTCTTAAGTGCATGCTATAAAATACCCGCCATAATTCATCGATTTCGCTAAACCTTTGGGAAATTACATTAAGGTCATTTCTCACGCTTTCTGCTTGCTCGGAGAGCTTCTTAGCATGAACACCAGCTTTTATAAGCTCGATTTTGTGAGAAAGTGTCAATGGTGACACAACCTGAACTCCCCTCTTAGTATAGCCTCGCAGCATTCCGAATTCCTCGTTAACCAAGAAATAATAAACAGCCTCAGAGGGGATATAGGCGAAGGCAAATTCTGCTGAGCCTTTTCCCGGACATACATAATCTTCTGCTATCTTGCTGAGGTGACTCTGGACGTCTTTGCGGAAATCGTTTTTGAATCGCTCCTTTTCTCTGGAGTCCTCAATCTCTACCATCCTTCTATAGCTATCGAGAGGGAACTTAGAATCTATGCAAATAAGCCCCACAGTTGATCTAATATGCGCGTCGGGGATTTTCCCGTTGAGGACCATTTTCCTAATGCCAAACATATCTGGTGGAAGTTGGTCTGAGAGCATTACTTCTAGGCTCAGTTCTCCCAGCGCAGCTCGCTCTGTGGGCACTCGAAGCATTTGTTCGATCAATCTGTGGGAATCGCGGATATCCTGAGTATGAGCTGTCAATGTACCTATCTTTTCCTCTAAGCCCAGCTTTGCCCAGGTGCTCGATACAGCATTTTCGATATCCTTCGATTTAACCCCTCTTCCTTTGAGAACCAAAAAGAGCAGCACAGCTAGCAGTATTACAACGATTACAAGCAAAATCTGAGTTATCACAGTTTTACTTCTCCATTTACCGTCCCAAATATAGAGTATCACATTTTGCAGTTGAAGGGAGTTCACCAATTATGAATGGCTGAAGGCCTCCATGCGAATGTGAAGCGCCTCAACGTAGTTATCTAGAACTCCTCCCTGGTTCTTGACTATGTGCATTTTCTTTCTTATTTGAGCCATTCTGGTATCAGAAACACTCGCGGGAGGTTATTAAGTGGAGTCTGCTGACTCTGCCCTGTGGTAAAATACACGTTGAAAAACTAACTAGCTTCTATTAAAATTAAACTTGGGTGATAGGAAAGGGAGTCACGGAAGTCTTAAACTTTACGGAACCAAGCGGGATTTCCCAATAATTGTAAACGAAGATGGAAAACAATACTGGGATATTTGAAAAAGCAGTAGCTAGAGCTGAGAAGCTAAGCCAAGCAGCCAAGCAAGCCGCTGAAGAATCAAGGAAAGCTTCCCAAGAAGCTGTAAACAGAGTTGAGAAAACAAGCCGAGCAGCTATGAAGAATGCTAAGGAAGCTGAAAAAGCGTCGCAGGAGGCAATAAGCAAAGCTGAAAGGCTCAACCAGGCAGCTATAGAGTCTGCTGAGACATTGGCAAGAGCGTCACAGGAGGCAATAAGTAAGGCTGAGGCGTCAATCAAGTCAGCTACAGAGTCTGCTGCAGAGTCAGCAGAGACATTTAAGAGAGCGGTGGAGAGAGTTGAGGCATTGGTTAAATCGGCCAAGGAGTCTGCTGAAGCATCGATAATGGCATCCCAAAAGGCTATGAGCAAAGCTGATGAAATAAGCCAGGTAGCACAGGAAACCGCTCAGGAAGCAAAAGAAACATCGCAGGAAGTAGTAAGCAGAGCTGAAGAAATAAGTCAAGCGGCTATAGAATCTGCTAAGGAGGCGAAAAAAGCGTCGCAGCAAGCGATAAGCAGGCTTGAGAAGATAACCCGCGTGACTGTGAGAGATGCTAAGGAAGCTGGAAGAGCCTCAAAGGAGGCAGTGAGCAGAGCTGAAAGGATAAGCCAAACAGCCACAGAGGCAACTGAAGCAGCTACCAAGACATTCGAGGAAGCAGCAAGCAGAGCTGATAAAGTAAACCAAGCAGCCGTGGAGTCTACTAAAGCAGCTGTCAAGGCGTTTGAAGAAGCAATAAGCAGAGCTGGTGAAATAAGCAGGACGACCGAGAAAGAGATTAAAATAACGATGCAGGCAGCTGAGAAAGCAATAAGCAGAGCCGAGGCATCAGTCAAATCATCCAGTGAGGCTATTGAGACATCGACAAGAACATCTGAAGAAGCTGTAAGCAAGGCTGAGGAAGCAGAAAAGGCATCAAAAGAGGCTATAAGTAGAGCAGAGGAAGTAATTCAAGCGGCTAAGGAGGCTGCTGAGGAAGCAAAAAGAGCATCGCTGGAGGCTATAAGCAGAGCAGAAAGAATAAATCAGGCAGCTAAGGAGTCTGCTGGGGAAGCAAAAAGAGCATCACAAGAGGCTATGAGCAGAGCAGAAGAATTAAGTCAAGCAGCCACGAAGGCTGTTGAAGAATCTACACAGGTAGTTAGGGAAGCTACTGAGACATCCATAAGAATAGCCAGGGAGGCTGTTGTAACATCAGTAAGGGCATTACAAGAGGCCATCAGTACAGCTGAAGAAACAAGCAAGTCAGCCAAGAAAGCTGCAAAGGCATCAATACGAGTATTTGAGAAAGCAATAGGTGGAGCTGAAAAGGTAAGCAAAGAAGAGATTAAGGAATCTGTGGAAGTGTCGTCAGAGGTATTCAAGGAAGCCTTAAGTAAAGCCAAAATTGATGAAGGATTAGGTGTGGAGCCCAAAGAGTCTAGCAGGGAAATTCAGTCACGCTTGGATTTCCTATCTCAAATGTACGCAGCTAATAAAGCTAAACATACTGAGGAAGGAACAGTAGATAGTGACGAAGTAGAGGAAGACTAGATGAAGGCAAAGCTGGAGTATCTTTCTCTTGTATAATGCAATTATATGGGATAAAATTAAAAAATAGAGCGTGAAGGAGGTATGCCATGTCTGATGTAGAGCAAGTCTTTATTGTGCAAGATGAAGAAGGTGAGCAGAAGGCGAAGAAGCTCCCTAAGAAAGCTGAGCAAGCTACTGGTGCCCTTGATGAGACTCAACAGCGAGCTATGGCAGCTTACGCAGCCTACATAGAAGCTGAACGCCAGCTGGAAGAGGCCTATAAGGATCAGGAAAAACAAGCAGAAAAAGACTATAACAAGGCGATAGAACAAACGAGGAAGGCTTGTGAGGAAAGTATAGCCCAGAGTAGAAGGATTTATGAGGAAAGCATAGACAGGGCATTAAGAACCCGCGATGAGGCAGAGGGAAAAGCTCGCGAGGCCCGCAATGAAGCCATGGAGCAGACATGGGCAGTCTTCACTAAGGCCAGGAAGTGAGGGGGAAACAAGCTAAACTGACTTTCTGGTTATAATTTCTTGATAAAGTGGTCTCCACAAAAGGGCAGGCATATCAACTATTCTGTAGGGCTCAAATTAATTACAGTAACATGGGAATGTCATTGAAAGTCTCTTCGAGTTTCCTGCTTTCGTATCCCACTCCGCGCTTAGATTTCATGACAGAAATCAAGTCAATTGCTTTGGTAAAGTAGCTCGTGATTTTCCTCACAGTGCTAAGTTCGGACAGAATTACAGCAACGTCCAGTGAACCTTTTTGCCTAGGGTAGTCACCACTCCTTATTAAGGCATCTGGAGCCATAATCTTTAGGTTGTCCCCAAGTTCCTTAATTACCTCCATGCTCATTTCCTTGGGTGGTGCAGTGACGAGGTATAAAGCCCTTCCGGCATCCTTGGGATCGCATGTGAGCGACAACTCACCTAGGGCTTGGTCCATAGCATGAGCTGCTTTGCTCGTTTCATTCATTTTGTATCTAAAATCACGTTTTGGTGCACACAGAGGCATCCTCCGCGGGATTCGCGACTTACCTTCACCAATTACTGTCCATCCTGCCAGAGTCTGTATGATATCTCCAGCGTCAAGTGTTCTTGCGCCTACGTATTTCTGGTTTGTCTCTTCACCAGCACAGAGCAAATTGTAAAACGGCTCAACTACCCTGGCATTAACCGTGGACAGGTTCCTGTCAGCCGCGGA
>CAZQDF010000081.1:0-6866 GCA_964592065.1 uncultured Dehalococcoidales bacterium
CTCGGGCACTACGGTGATTACTATGACTTCGGTCTGAGAAGGAAGCCGAAGTGCCTTTACCATCTCGGTTGCCATGTCGGAATATGATGATCCATCAACGGGAAGAAGAACTTTCATGTTACACCTCCTTTCATACTCGGAATCATACTTCTGACATCAGGATTAGGCTGGATTTTCCCTCAACATAGTAACTAAACGTCATTTTGGTGTTTCCCCTTCGTGAAGTTCCTAACCCAGAAGTCGCCTCACGGATTTGCTATGTCCATAAACTAGAAGCCTGTCTCCTTCTACGATCTTCTCCTGCCTATCAGGACTGGCAATAGGAGTATCAGCCCTATCTATGGAAAGAATTTCTATGTCTCCCTCCGCAGTGATATCAGCCACAGACAGGCCGATGCTCTTCGCTCCTTCCTTTACGGTGACAAGACTAATACCCAAATCTTTTCCCACATGGAATATTTCCTCAACTGCCGGCATTTCCTTGAGAAGTCGGTTCACCAGTGGTCTCCGAACCCAATAAAGAATCCGATGGCCAACCCTGCTTCTTATGATGAGCTGATAGAAGCCAAATATGCCGCCAACTATGATAGCAAGGCGAACAAAAAGCCACAGGTAACCGGTTACCTGAGTGAAAGATGCCACTAGCATGGCAATTACCGTGACAAGGCCAGCATTTCCCAGGATAATGAGAACAGTTACGATACGGCGTCTCGTTCTATGTCCCACCACGCGTTCAGCCTCCCTCGTAGTGAAGCCTGTTCCTGAGAAAGCAGAGAGCGCCTGAAATCTAGCTATATCGGGCTCTATGCCAGTTAACTCGAGGGCAAGGCCTCCAATCTGGACAACGATGAAGGAAACTACTATGGTTATCAGCAAGATGCCTACATAAGCCATATTCAACACCTCCAATTCATGTTTTGCTAGCTCGTCGGGTGCATTGTCTGCATTGAAAGTTACAGGTGGCTAATCGCTTCATCCATCACCTAAAATGACAAAATGTCCCATCTCCAGTTCCGCTAAAGCCATTTTCTCCTCCTGAAATAGACTACCAGCGAGACACTTACTGTTGCCATGATGCCCAACAAAGCGAAGTATCCATACCGCCATTGCAGCTCCGGCATATTTGCGAAGTTCATGCCGTAGATTCCAGCCAGCAGGGACAGGGGCAGGAAGATAGCAGCCACTATGGATAAAAGCTTCATCACCTCATTCATGCGGTTGGATACTGAAGAAAGATAGGTGCTCAGCACACTCTCGGTCATGTCTCTGAGACCCTGGGTGAGTATCTCGATACGTACCAAATGGTCATAAATGTTGCGGTAATAGATTTGGGCCGTGTCGCTTATCAAGGGATAGTCGCCGCGGCTGAGGCTGTTTACTATTTCCCGCTGAGGCAGTATGACTCGCGCCAACGCCAGTATGCTGCGTTTGAGCTGCATAATAGATGCCAGTGTTTGCCTCTTCGGGTCGTGAAGTGCCTCAGCCTCGAGCTTATCGCTCTTATCATCCATATCCTCGATAGTGGGCATGATGTTGTCTACCAGAGCATCAATTAGGTCATGAGCCAAAAAATCAGCTCCTCTACGCATGGGGCGCACATCAGCTTGAATGCGATTAAACATAGACGTAACTGTCCTCAAGGGCACACTATGGCTGGTGACGACGTAGTTTCTATTCAAGAAGAGAGCTAGTTCTGTGGTCTCTTCGACATCAGACTCGATGTTGTAGTTGATGCCGTGCACGATGATAAACAGGTAGTCATCAAAATCATCTATCTTGGGTGGGTGTATATTCTTACTAATACAGTCTGCCACTGCAAGTGGATGAAAACAGAACACATCGGATAGCAACTTTGCATCTTCGTCCGAGGCGTCCTCTATATCTACCCACAGCAGCCCCTTGCCCGTAGCCACAAGACTGCCTATGTCATCTGTGCTGACCTGCTGGGGGAGCTTGCCATCCGGGGCAAGATAAAAAGCGGACTTTATCACGGCTTCACCTCCTTGTTCTCGCACTGATTTTGAAATATTATCGCATAGTCTGTGCATTAACAAATTCGCATTGCTTAAAGTGCTAGATATCCCGTTCGAGTCCTTTGCTCTCCTCTGGTGAGGCTTCAATGCGCAAAGCCTCTTTCACTCGGGCAACGGCGTCGGCTCCTAGGGCTTCTGCAGCGTACAGCATACCCTCAGTGGCCTTAGCCACGGCCGGTTCCTCAGATAGCCCCGACTCCATAGCTGCTTTTCTAGCGGCTTCTATCGTCTGGACTGAAACTGCACCAAGGTCGGCGCCTGTTTCAGCCGCCCCCTGTATAATTCCCTGACTAGCTCCTGAAATGCCGTTAAGCGGGTCCACGCCGGCTCGGATAGCAACCTTTACTACACCCGTTGTCACTGGAACGACCAGTTTTTCCACGGCCAAAGAGGTGTCATGGGTGGCGTGTACTGCACCACGCGCGGCCTGACGCGTAATATCGATGCCATGTGTCTTCGCCTCTTCTCTACTCTTCCATATGCTAGCCAAGCCAGTGTCTAGGCTCTTGACTAATCTCTTGGTTAGCCTTTTGCCACTTACCGCGGCCACAGTAGCTGCTCTGCTCATTTCAGCTATCTGGTAAGCAGTGACGCCCAGAGCTACATCCATCCCGGGAATTGGTGCTCGCTTCTTTATAAAGCCGAAGGGGAAGTTGGCAACAAGGTTATATGCTGGTACTGAACTCATGGGACGCGATAGCTCCCGCATTGGGAAAAAGAGCGACTCAAGAATCACTTCGCGTCCCACCTCACCTTCCTCCCGAATAGTGGCTAGAGTGCCTAAAGCAATCACACCCAAAACGAAAGCGATTACAAAAAGGAAATCGAAACCGATTATGCTAAGAGCTGGAAGCTGAATAGAGCCCAGCGGGTCAACCCAGGTGAAGGTCAGGTTGAGTTGGCGCACGCTGAAGAAGTCGGCCAAAAGACCTCCGCACAGTGGTCCCAACCCGGCCCCAAGATTGGTAGCCAGAGACGCCCCAGCCAGGTAGGACGTGACCTCGCCCCGTGGTGCCAGCTTCAAGCCAATGGTGCCTACGGTAAGAGTCACTCCGGCGTTTGCGATTCCAGCGAATGCATGCAAGACCACAAGGAGCGGTATGGTCAGAAAGTATCGTTCTGGCATGGTTGTAAATATCCAGCCCAAGATGACTAGCAGGTACAGAGAAGCACAGAGCGAGAGGACTGCCTTGGTTCCAAACCTGTCAACGAAACGCCCCCAGACGCGTAGAAAAAATATATTGAAAAGCTGGCTCAGGATGCTGAGCGCAATAACCCACGTAAGAGGTAAGCCCAGTCGCTTCAGCATGTAGACGGCAAAAAAGGGAATAGCCAAGTTTGAGGCGAATCCCCAAAAGAGCAAAAACTGTATCAGTCGCCTGAAGTTTGTATCCTTGATCGGGGCAGAAAGTCTTTGCCTTAGAGAAGGCTGGGGTCCGAGTATGGGCTGCATTAGTGGTTCCGGCATGAGTGACATGAACATAGGACTAGCCAGTCCGAGAAACAGAGCGCCGAACAGGAGAACATAGGTGTAACCTAAGATTGCCTCCTCGCCTGGAACATGACCGCGCCAGTAGTCCACGAATAAGGCTGCTCCCAGGCTGAAGACTACCGCGGTCACAGTGGCAAATACGAGCCGCCTCGAGAAAAATCTGCCCAGTATTCTCTGGGGCACCAGATCACGAATCCAGCCGTTCCATGCAGCGTTACAAACAGCATTCAGTAAACCGCGAGCTGTCATTAGCCACAGGAGCAGGGACATTGCCATGACACTTGGCACTCCGATGAAAACCGGGATTAGTGCGATTGGAAACCACAAAAGCTGTGCGGGGAACCAGCTAAGCACAGTGATTGCCTTGCGACGCCGAATTTTTTCGACCAGCCAGATTGCAGGTATTTGAACGATTTGCGCCAGGAATGGTATAGCTGCCAGGATACCGATCTGGAGGTTATTTGCGCCCAGCGCTAACGCAAACGCAGCCAAGAAGCCGCTCGTAGTGATGCTGTTGAAGCCCAGAGAGACTGTCCCCTCCCAGGTGAGCCACCGTAACCCTGTGGCCACATCTTGGTTGGAGATAGTGGGCTTGGGCTTAAACAATTTAGGTAGATTCATGCCTGCTTGTGTACCTTTTCCACAGGAGGGAATACTGAGTATAAGTAGACCATGTGAAACTGCGTTGCTGCGTCTTTGCTCGAGATTCTCTTATGTCCCGCTCGTTTTCTGCCTTTTCCTGCGTTTCCAGCCAAGCAATTGGAGTAGTTCGCCTACTGCAGAATCGGCCGCTTTGATTGGCAGTTCTGGATGGATTCTATACGTATTCTTGGCGCCAACTTTGGTTTTAGTGATATAGCCGCCTTTTTCAAGATCCATGATTAGCTTGTGTGCCGTTCTTTCGGTTACACCGGCATCATCACCAATTTCTCTAGCCGTCCTATCCGAATTTTTAGCAATAGAAGCTAGTACTAGCGCATGATTTGTTACGAATGTCCAATTAGCCATTTTTAGAATCCTCCTATAAATTTTCTACAAACTATTTTAAGAAACCCTGACAAACCCAAGGTTTCATGTATAATATCACTAGAAGAGCGCTTCAAGTAACATAGTTCTACTAATGCTCTTCGGGAAATATTGTACTGCAAATGATGAGGGAAAACAAGTGGCTGCTACCGATTTTCGCGGTTTTCTTCACAAGCAGTACAGGATGGATGAGCAGGGAGAAATTAGTACTCTAAAGGATGAGGTGATGCCATGGTTAAAGCCCGAAAGGGAGAGTGTTAATAAAAGCCCGGAATATTAAACAATATCCTGAAAGGAGAATCATTAGGTGTTAGCGAGAAGGAGAATATTCAGAATATTGGGTATAGGGCTGGCGATTATGCTGGTAGCAATCCTGGCAGGTTGTTATGGGCCACAAGGAGTGCAGGAACCACAATGACCAGAGGACCGCAGGGGATAGCAGGACCGCAGGGGCCGGTGGGTCCAGGGGGTCCAAGGGGTCTCCCTGGACCAACACGGCAGATAGTCGTTACTTGGAATCCAGATGAGTTCGGGGCGTACGACTACTTTCCTGTTGCTGAGGCTATGCGCAACCAGAGGATTCGGGTTGTGGGAGCTGGCTTTGACCCCGAGGACAGCGTGACTATAAGCATCTGCAGAGACGATATTGTATTGGTTAAGGAAGTTGTTGCCAATAAGGGCGGAGCATTCGAGGTTGACAAGGCCATACCAGCGGCTGTTGCTCTTGGGCCTGGTTCAGTGAAAGCTTGGCTCAATGCCACAATCTCCAGTAGTGAAGTAATTAGCGGCGACTTCCAAGCTTGCTGGCCATTAAACATTGTGAAATCCTTGGAATCTTTCCCTTCGCAGTAAGGCAAAGGTTCACACGTATTGAACAGGGTCGAGGGTTAATTCCCCGACCCTGTTCAATACAGAAAACCCAATATGCAGACTAATTTGTCAAAGACTCCGAAACCGAGCAGCCTGTGGATAACGGGGTTTGGGATGGTCACTTCCACAAGCAACAAATTAGCTGGCTGAAGTAAACCGGAGAGTATACGGAACTAGTATGAGGCTATTTTCGCTCTCAAAAACCTTAGGCTCAGGCGATGTAAAAGCGGGAGATTGGAACCTTACTGTGACCGTAGAGCACACTACTGCGATTTATTACCACCAGGTGAGTGCTGTGGACGAGGCTAGTAATGAAAGCGCTCTTTCTGAAAAAGTAAGCATAGAATACGTCCCATATGGGTAGTTCCCGCGGAGAACTCAAATGCTACTGCTTGGCAGATTCTTCCCAGAGGAAATGGTAAAGGTTGCTAAGTCAACACGTTTCAACCAGACAAGAGAAGAATAGTTAACCGGAGGTTAGGATGCCTATCTACGAGTACGAATGTGAAAAATGCTCCTTGCGTTTCGAGTTAAGGAGGCGTTTCAGCGACAAGGAAAGCGGTTTCCGTCCCAAGTGTGGGAGTGAAGCTCGCCGTGTCTTCTCACCGGTGCCCATAATTTTCAAAGGCCCTGGGTTTTATGTGACCGACAACAGGAGGAAACAGCCTTCAGATGAGGGTGAAGCTGACAAGGACAGAGCTGGCACAAAGTCGGGATGCAAGTAGCCCAGCAGCAAGGCTTTGCGCTTGGTCAGCAAGTGCAAATTCTGGGCAGAGGCTAAGCAACTTGCTGAGATAAGAACCTATCATGGGTTCTTTCTCTGGACTGTGGCATGTCAGGATTGTGCCAAAAAGGTGCAATCAAGGTGCACAAAAAGCTACAATGACTGTGCCTAAGATGGCAAAGCGAGACTACTACGAAGTTCTGGGCATTGATAGAAAGGTCGACCAGGAGGCCATCAAGAGGGCTTGCCGTGACCTGGCCATGAAGTGTCATCCTGACAGAAACTCGGAAGATGCTCAGGTTGTAGAGTGGATGAAAGGGATAAACGAGACTTATGCTCTTTTGGGCGATACCCATAAACGCAGGTTATATGATACCTATGGGCATGCTGGCCTTGAAGGCTACACCCAAGAGGATATCTTTCGGGGTGTGGACTTTTCCAGTTTTGGGTTCAGGGATTTCCTTGGCTTTAGGGATAGCCGCATTGACAGCCTTTTCTCCAGGATGATTTCCATCTCAGAGAAAATGCAATGGGCGCGAATGGCTGTTTGCCGTTGGAGAAAACATAGTAAAATACCGATGACATAGCGCTTAGGAAGGAAGCATGCATCAAACTGACCCAGTTGTTAGCATTGCCCTCCTGTTAGCAGTAGCTCTGGTGGGAGGGATGATAGCCCATCGGCTGAGACAGCCGGTCATATTAGGTTATCTTGCCATCGGGG
>CAZQDF010000082.1:0-6859 GCA_964592065.1 uncultured Dehalococcoidales bacterium
CTTAGCATCCATCCCACGTAAAGGGCACCAGCTGCTGTCCATGCCCAATTATAAAATGCTTTTTCTTGAGGAGAGTAGCACAGTAGCCAGATCAAGGAAATCAATATAGGCAAGGTCATAACTACGGGCAATACAGCGACATTCAGTATGCTAATGTTCTGGTAGTGTGGATTCAAAACAAGCGCTAGCGCCCATACCAAACCAAAATAAGTTAAGGGACATCTCCTACTGGAATTGCCAACCAAACGGTAAAACTCAAGGGTGCCTAATAATGTTACAGCAGCTATGAGAATAGTAAACCAGGGATCACCAAACCAAATGGCAAGGATAATGAGGGGCACGCCAACCGCAGCAGTAATGACTCTTTGCTTGAGCACGCCTCTATTTTAGCAGTTTTCAAGCTATATAGGCTTTCTCGGATTTTATTATTTATCAGTGAATGCCAATTTGTCTAGCGATAACAAGCGGTTGAGCCTCTAAAATTCCTTATAAGTAGCTTATTTCAACAGCATATCGAGGACACAGCTAACCTAATTCACCCATTTCAGAATTGCTTCTCTAAATATTTTTTCTCTTCCCTAAACTCAAAACCTGTTTATACTTCCCTTATTTCCTTTTCCTTGCTCTGTCCTATCTGGCTTACTTTATCTATAAAATTGCCAGTAATTTCGTCAACTTGGGTTATAGCATTCTCGAGCTCGTCTTGAGACATTTGCTTATTTTTCTCTATCTCTCTTAGTTTCCCAATACAATCTCGCCTTATGTTGCGTACCACCACCCGCCGCTCCTCCACTCTCTTAGATACTAACTTGGCTAACTCTATGCGACGCTCCTCGCTAAGAGGAGGAATAAGTACCCGAATTATGTTACCATCGTTTAGAGGATTAAGCCCAATATCCGCCTTAAGAATAGCTTTATCAATGCTGCGTAAAGATGTGCGATCCCAAGGTTGAATAATGATTAAATTAGCCTCAGGTATAGATATAGTGGCAATCTGGCAGAGCGGGGTAGACATGCCATGGTAATCAACCATGATGTTTTCTACCAAAGCTGGGGTAGCTTGCCCGGTACGGATAGTAGCTAGCTCTCTGGCTAAACCATCTACCGCTTTTTGCATCCTGAAGTTCAGTTCACCAAGAATATCAGCAGCCATCGCCAGCTTTCACCAAAGACACGAATGCTAATATTTGTCCTATAATTTCTTAATCTACTGAGCCATATCGGCAATTAGCAACCGAGTTCGAACCTAGCGAACCTTCGTACTTTTATATTCTCACCTACTCTAGCTATCACTTCAGCGATAATTTCCTGTACAGTTTTCTCAGGTTCCTTAATAAAGGGTTGGCTAAGAAGGCAGTGGGTTTGTGGGTCTATTTTTGTTTCTGCCGATATCTCCCCAGCAGTGATGAATTGCGGTGACGTCGCAGCTACCTGCATAGCTAAGTTGTGAGCAAGCTCTTTAAATTCCTCAGTGCTAGCCACAAAATCTGTCTCACAATTTAACTCCACCAATGCTCCTATTCGGTTGGTATGATGAATATAAGCTTCGACTACGCCTTCACTTGTAATACGCTCCTTCTTTTTTTCAGCGATTGCTAGTCCACGAGATTTCAAAGCTTCAATCGCCCTTTCTGTATCGCCACCTGCTTCTAGCAAGGCATCTCTACAGTCAAGCATACCTGCATTGGTTCTATTCCTTATTTCCTTTACTGTTTCAGCGGAGACTTTCATTCTATGTCATTCTCATTCGAAGGTGAAGAATCTTCTTTAGGCTCCTCGCTATCGCTTGGCTCAAAGGTGTAAGAACCTAAAATTTCAACGGCTTCTTCCGGCTCCCGTTCGGCAACCAATTCAGCAGCTCCTAATGCATTTTTACCTTCGATTACCGCGTCAGCTATTTTGCCACAAATCAATTTGATTGCTTTAATGGCATCATCGTTAGCGGGGACAGGGTAATCAATATTATCTGGGTTGCAATTAGTATCTACAATAGCGATTACAGGAATAGTTAGCTTCCTGGCTTCAGCAAGAGCAATTTTATCCTTAATAGGATCCACGACAAAAAGAGCCCCAGGAAGAGTAGTTATTTCCTTAAAGCTACCCATTCGAGCATTTAACCTCAGGATTTCCTTCTCTAGCTTTAATCTCTCCTTTTTAGATAAAGAATCAAACTCGCCTTTCTCCTTTTTTTCCTCTAAATGGACTAAATAATCAATCCGAGTTTGTATGGTGGCGAAGTTAGTTAACATGCCACCTAGCCATCTTTGATTAACGTAGCTCATACCACACCTTATAGCCTCTTCTTCTATTGCTTGTTGAGCTTGTTTCTTGGTGCCCACAAAAAGGATGCTTTGCCCTTGGGCTACTAGAGCTTGGGCAAAAATGCATGCTTTTCCTAACATTGCAACTGTCTGTTCCAAATCGATAATATGAATACTGTTGCGCTGGGTAAAGATATATCTCTTCATCTTAGGGTGCCAATAGCTGGTATGATGACCAAAATGAGCACCTGCCTCTAGAAGTTGTTTTAATAAACCATTCTCTATCATATTTCTAACTTCAAACGATGATATGTGATAAAAGCTGATGTAATGTAACATAATTGAGTTAAATGTGCAACAGACTGCTCAAAGCAGGGATTGCCAACTATCAGTGAACGGCAATTGCAGATGATGCCCAAAATTACGCCTGCGTAACCCCACGAACCGTTGCCTGGAGTTGAAGGTGGGGTGATTTGCAACACAGCCCGTGTAAGTTGGTAGTCCTGTCTCAATCGCTGAGTTCACGGTCAACTACTTAACGTTAGCAATGAGGGTTGTGGGTATGTCTAAATTTAAGGTAAAATGTTTAAAATGAAAGCGGTTATCCTCGCTGGCGGGGAAGCAACCAGGCTACGGCCACTTACTTGCGATATTTCCAAAATAATGGTCCCCATATTAAATCGTCCTTTTTTTCAGTATATCATCGGCTATCTCAAAAAACACAATGTCATTGACATAATCCTTGCAGTAGGGAAATCACATGACCAAATCCAGAGCTACTTCAGCGATGGCAGCAATTTTGGTGTGAAATTGGTTTACTCGGTAGAAGATTCTCCTATGGGAACAGCAGGAGCAATAAAGAATGCCGAGAAATTCTTGAACGATTCCTTTGTCGTTTTCAATGGGGATGTGTTTACTGACATTGACCTAACCACGATGATGAAATTGCACCGCGAAAAGAAAGCTACTGCAAGCATAGCTGTGACACCGGTAGACAATCCTACTTCCTATGGAGTAGTAGAGACAGATAGCCAGGGCAGGGTTAAACGCTTTTTAGAAAAGCCGAGTCGGGATGAGGCAACGACCAATATGATTAACGCCGGTATTTATATTCTGGAACCTGATATTTTGAGTTATATCACCCCCAACAGCTTCTCTATGTTTGAGCGCAATGTGTTTCCAACTCTTTTAGAAAGAGGGAGAGCTATATACAGCTATCCCTCCCAGGATTATTGGATTGATATAGGTACTCCAGATAAGTATTTAAGATTACACTATGACTTGCTCTATCGGAGTGTAGGCAACAGAGGCATTAAATTTGAAGGTGAAAGCTCCGTTCACCCCTCAGCTCAAATTGAAGGCCCGACAATAGTTGGAGAGGGTTGCATCATTGAGAAGGATTCTGTAATAAAGGGGCCTGTTGCCTTGGGTGCAAGGTGTCGGATAGAAGAAGGCGCTACAGTGGAAGGGGCAATATTATGGCAGGATTGTAAAATTGGCAGAGGGGTGAGGCTTAGAAACTGCGTGCTTGCCTCCAGTTGTTGCATTGAGGAGAGAGTTGAGATTTTGGATAACTGCGTTTTGGGCGATAATGTAAGGATTGGAAAGGGCAACAGGCTATCTCAAGGAATCAGGATTTGGCCGAATAAATCTATTGAGCCTAATACACTTTCGTTTTAGTTGGAGTTATTTAAACGAGCTGGTTAGCTGGCATTTTTAGTAAGGATGCCAGGGAGGCGAGGAGGGAAATAGCCCATATGATGGAGGCTGCATATCCCTAGAGTGGTAGTTCAGATAACGAACATTCTTGGATGGCCAGTTCAATATTCGAGGATATGAATGGGAGGGCTCTAGCCCAAGTATCCCCTCCTATTTTAGGGAAGCCTTTAGTTAGAATACCCTTATTCAGATTACCAGGGGGGATTAGTATCGGGATGTGATGGGCATCTCTATAACTGCCAAACTGGAGTCTCCAAGCTTTCTCCTGATGATTCTGGAGCTGAGACAGCTGTTGCCGAGCTACTAGTTCATCTGCTAGAGCAATTTCCTGGTGAATTGGACAGTGATTATGCTCTGATGGTTTGCAATTCTGACCGAATGGTGGTATCCAGAAATTCTCTGGGCACAAAACCACTTTACTTTGCTGAAGGTAACAAATTTTCTGCTTTTGCTTCCAGTAAGAAGCCTCTATGGAAGATAGGGCTTGGTACTGTTATGCCGCTCAGAGCCGGTGAGCTTGCTGCTTTTGAGCAGGAAGGGGTTAGTGTAAAAGAGGCCTTGCCTCTCGACAAACCTAAAATCGATATAAGAAGCATGACCCAGGCTATAGATTGTTACCGAGAGGCATTTTACTCGGCGGTGAGAAAAAGGCTAGATGAGATAAGCCATATAGATAAAGTAGGAGTACTATTATCGGGAGGTGTAGATAGCTGTCTAGTAGCCAAGTTAGTGTACGATGTTGCTTCCGATTTGGGGGTAGAGGTTATTGCATATACTGCTGGCTTACCTGATTCCCCTGATGTGAGCTTTGCTCAAGAGTTTGCTGAGGAGATTGGTATTAAGCATAAGACGAGAATGTTAGACATTGATGAGATTGAGGAGTGTATCCCTAGTGTCATTGATGCGGTGGAGGAGGCAGACTTCGTACAGGTTGAAGCTGGCAGGGGCGTCTATGCTGCAATGGATATGGCTAGCCAAGGTGGCATCAAAGTGTTTTTCTCTGGCCAGGGCCCTGATGAGCTATGGAGGGGGGTTATACTTGGATGCCGAGGTGGTAAATTTAGCTATGAGTGTGGCATCTGAGCTAAAGATTACTTCTGAAGAAGACCATCTCGGAAAGCATCCAGCCCGCCAGCTTGCCCAGAGAATGGGCATACCTGCCAGATACGCCAATAGAAGCAAAGACGCTGCTCAGCATGGCGCTGGCATTCATAGCGTGTTAGACAGGATAGCTAGAAAAGAAGGCTTTGGCCCCGGTGTGGTAAAAGAAATTGGTTATTCAAATGATAAAATTACCACTGGGAAATTAGGCAGCTCTGAACGATATGGCTACCGCTATGCAGGGGAAAAGCTCTGGCAAGTGCCTCAACATGTGCAACTCTTTTCTCATACGCTAGCATATAGGAATGGCCTGCTCAACAAATCTACCAGAAACAGGATAAAGTATTTCATAAATAAGACGAAGCACACATCCTGTTAACTCCCCCGTTTACTTAGCTTAAACCAAGGGTGAAAGCTGGTTATGCAGTCGCTACAGACATTCCTGTCCACAGCTCCGTTTCTAGTCATGTTTATGGCCATGAGAGAATCGGCAATCCGGTCAGGGAGGAGAAAATGCTCTTCCACATATCTTCTGCCTCTCTTACCCATTGCCTCAGCAGCATTTGGGTTTTCCAGCAAATAGGACACTTTCTTTGCAGCTTTGCGTGCTGTCCTGTAAAAGTAGCCGGTATCGCCGTCCCTGATTTGAAGAGGTATGGCACCTACCTCAGCAGCTATCACCGGTTTGCCTTTCCATAGCGCTTCAGTAATCACCAGTCCGAAGCCCTCTCTAGTCGATGGTTGCATTACCACGCTTGCTGCTCGCTGGAGGGCATTTACCTCTACCCAGTTCTCCAGACGATTTGCCATGGACAGATTGAGCACGTGAATGTCCTCGTCATCGTCTGTCTCATCGTAAACCTTAGCCAGAACTCTCTTTCCTTCAGGATCGTCGGCAGCCAAGCCACCTGCCAATACAAGCTGACATTTTTTTGTTTCCCTCACCCGGCGGTAGGTAGCAATAGTCCTATCTATTCCTTTCCAAGGGTCGAATCTTCCAATTTGAGCGATAATTGGAATCTCAGGAACTATGTGGTATTTGAGCAGGACCCCCTCTATCTCCTCTTGGCTCAATTCTCTGTTCTTCTCAGAAAGAGGGTCAATGAAGGGAGGAATTATGAACTTGGGCATGGGCCAGCATGAAACAACGTAGTGGGCTGCCGAGAATATGGCTGTATCATAAGGCTCGGTCAGCTTAGTGATGAAATCCCATAGGCCAGGGTTGGCCTCAAAAGCTGGCTCTCCAATGTCTATATGGCATCTCCAAAGCCAGGTCTCCCCAGGTTTTTTTAGATAGGGGGTTAAGCCCAGCGGCTGTGGGTCATGCACCAACACCACGTCTGGGTTATAGTCAATAAGATGATCCCTAGCACATTCCTCAAGGGTGCAAAAGTAGGTATGCTCCATCTCTGTAGTAAAGGAGCCCTTCTTGCCCTGTAGTAGATTATGCAGGCTCTTCGTGCTTTCAAAGTACTCCTTGTTTCCACGGATTATCTTCCACTCGGCATCTATGCCCAGCGCGTTCAGGAAAGGTACAGAGCTATAAAGCATTTCGGCTACACCTCCACCCTGAGCGCTGGAGTTCAGCTCCACTAGCTTCAAGCCTCTTAGCCGTTGAGCCGCCCTTTGCAATCTTTCTATTCTCTCAATGCCCACGATGGGAACATAGGCTTCCAAAGGAGGTGTAGAAAAGGGACAAAAGTTCTTCCTCTTACTGTAGACTGTCCCATCTCTCAAGAGAGAGTCAACTTTGCCAAGATCTGCCATCCAAAATCCTC
>CAZQDF010000083.1:0-6813 GCA_964592065.1 uncultured Dehalococcoidales bacterium
TTGATACTTGCTTGATTTTATTCTCTATATCATGAGGTATGGATATCCTCAACATGATTTAGCCTCCTTGTGCATTCGTTTTATTGTTAGTATGTTATCCCTCCTTTTCCACTATTAACCATTCCTCAACATATTTTACAATTATATCATTTTACTGAATGAGTCCCACCAATCGGGACGACAAGACCTACCGCGGACATAATGCCATAGTCGGCCGGGACGGAGATTTGGGGATAGATGGGCATAACCTAGCTTTGAGACATCAAACAGACGATAAGAAGTCCTGAATTTGGCGTGGTGCAGAAGACTCTGCAAACTCTCTGTCATTGCGAGGAGCGCATACAGTTGCGAGGCGTAGCCGAAGCAAACTCGAGGGGATTCCTCGCTTGCCTCTTCGCTTCGCTCGGAGCTTCGGCTCGGAACAAGCTTCGCAATGACATAAAGAGCTGCTCGATAGGTCACCCATTTATCCGAACTAGCTCAGCCACTAAGCTCTAACCTCTTAAGGTCCTCTATTTTGCATCCGCCTATCGGAGGAATTGGCAGCCCCTTTCTCAGTTTAACCACAATCCAGCCATCAATGACTTCAGCAAGATTCTTACGACATTCCTCTAAGGTTCTGCCATTTGCCCAGACTCCACCCAACTCAGATACCTCTCCATAGTACGGTTCCTCGTCCTTGATAATCTCATATCTCGCTTTACCCAGCGCAGCCTGGATATATTCAGTAATCATAACTCCTCTTTGTTATTATAATTATATTATAGCCCTTTTAGGCTATTCCCCCATCCACTATTAGTCAGATAGCCCTCCATCTCATGCCAGACTGACCAAAACACTCCTGTACTTCTCCGCTGTTTTATCACAGGTAAATTCCTTCTCAACCAGGAGGCGGCCATTCTCGGCGATTTGCTCAAGTTTAGGATGGTTCAATTTCTGCCATTGAATTCTGGCGCAAGCTAGAACTTAGGTTTTAGTCCAGCCTGCTTGCATAGCTCATTTGCAGTTATCCTGTCTAAGAGGCGATGCCTTTTCACTGGTATCGTTTTGACACCGTTGGGGTAGATAGAGTGTTTACCACCTTGCCGCAATGAGTAGAAGCCGCTCTTTTCAAGGTAATTTATTAAATCACGGTGCTTTGCAGACACCTTTTATATCTCAACTGGCAATTGCTCCAGAAGTGCACCACCGGGAGGAATTTCCTTGCCCTGTTGCTCATAGGCTAGCACCATCTCGTGCAAAGCATCCCTCAGCATTTCTCTGCATTCCTCGACGGTTTTCCCCTCTGTAATCACCTCAGGCCACTCAACTAACTGACCCATATAGCCGGAGCTTATTTTAATGTATTTCGCGGTATAGTTCATAGGCATCTTGCCACCCCTCGCTTTATATTATAACGATAAGAAATAGAAGCCGAAATTCCCCTCTCTGCTATGTGCTATGTTAAGCTGTGTAAAACCTTTCGATACCCCGCCGTTGTTTTCTCATAGGTAAATTCCTTCTCAACCAGGGCACGGCCACTGGCGGCGATTTGCTCCAGTTTGGGGTGATTCAAGGCTCGGATGATATTTACAGCGAGGCATTCTGGGGAGTTATCTTCCGTGATAAAGCCAGTCTGTTCATCCTCTATTATATCCGGTATTGCTCCGACTGGCGTTGCCAGAACGGGCGTGCCACAGGCCATTGCTTCCAGCATGATATTAGATATTCCCTCGGTGTAGGAAGGCAGGATAAGAAGTTTCAGCTTGTTGAGATATTCTGGCATGTCATCATGGGCAATCCAGCCAACAAAACTGGCTCTGCTATTTGGCTTTGTCTGGTTCAGACGCTCCTCAACTTTGGGGCGGAGCGGGCCATCTCCGCCTATTAGAAAACTAACATCGTCGTCTCTCTCTAATACCTTGGGAATAGCGTCAAGAAAATTCAAGATGCCCTTCTCCGGGTCCAGGCGTCCGATATAGCCAAGCAGACTATGCCTCTGGCCCAACGGCCTTTGCATCCTAAATTTGGCAAAATCGAGGAAATGCTCATGAGCTATCAGGATTTTGTCTTTATGTCTTTCCAGTTGCCAGCCTTTAATAAATCTTTGCGAGTAAATGATGATTCTGTCTGCCAGCCTGCAATTGATTCTTTTAAGTAAGCTGAAAGGCTTGTAGAGAACGTTTCTCCTGAATTCAGCTTCCTTTTCCAGATAGCCAGCCAGGGCTAAGGCAACCTTGCCCCGGAGCAGTTTTGCCGTTAACATAGGTAGAAATAGCCCTTCCCCACCGAAGAAAATCCACAGGTCCACCTTCCTGCTCAATCTGGCCAGTCGGTATGACATCCTTAGCTGAAAATCGACTTCATTCACAACTTGAGCGAATGTGCCTTCTGCTCTCTTGGACCTTATCGAATAGAGGTGGATGTTGCCGTTGCTTCTTAGAATGGTATTCGGGCCAAGCACATAGAGCTTGTGTGAGAGGAAAGATAGTATCTTCACTAAATTTAATAAGAATGTATCTCCAATATCACGCCCAAATGCGGTAACCAGTCCTATATTTGGTTGCCTCTCGCTCATAATTACCTCTCACGCTGTCTCAGCCGGGACATGCTGGTCGAGGTTTTCTCTACACACTCCTTAGAGCGACACCGAGGCATATACTTCCTCAATTTGCTCAATTACGCTATCGAGCGATAGATTCTGCCTGGCAAAATCCAGAGCATTTGTTCCCATTGTTGCCCTCAAGGCCGGAGAAGACATGATTACTCGCAAGTATTTGTCCAGTTCTATTTCATCATTGGCTAGATATCCAGTTATTTCGTTTGTGATTAAATCTGGCAGTCCACCAACATTGCTGGCAATAACAGGAATGCCACAGGCCATCGCTTCCCGGACACAGCCTGGCAGTCCTTCTGTTTCCGAAGGCAGGACAAGAACATCCGCGGCTGCCATGTAAAAGGGCACATCATCGTGGGGTATGCTCCCCTTAAAGAGTATGTTTTCTAATCCAAGGCTCCTTGCCATGCTTTCCAACTTTTGTCTCTCCGGGCCATCTCCTGCTATTACAACGTGAAAATCGAAATCTTTACTCAGATTGGCACTTGCCTTGATAAGCCTATCCACTCTTTTAAGTTTATATAGATAACCCACAAAGAGTACTAAGAAGCCTTCAGGAAGGTGAAGTTCGGCTCTTAACATAGGTTTATCCCTGGGTTTAAACTTGCTTGTATCCACGCCATCTGGGATGATATGTATTTTATCTTCCCTGGCGCCAAGCTTGATAGCCTCGCGTTTTAGCGAATTGCTTAGAGCAATTATTTTTTTGGTTTCTTTAGAGCATGCTTGATGAAATACTTAGATATCCATTGCTTCCCGAAGACTTCCAGGTCTGAACCCTCCAGTGTCATTACCAAAGGGATGTCCCCGCAGCAGAAGGAGGATACGAATCCACAGGGGATTGTCCAAAACGCATGGAGAAGGTCTATATTATATTCATGTACAACATGCCTTATCTTCCTCGCATAATTTATGAGTAGCGGCGCCACATTGATAAGGTCCAACCCATGAACTTGTGCCAAAGGACGGGTTTTAAATGGATATGGTATCTCATGGCGGTAAAATGGTTCAGAGTTATCTTGCGGCATTTTCACGTTGGCGGGATATATTACATGGACTTCGTGCTTCTTCGAAATGCTGCTGATGAGATTATGTACAAAAACCCCTGAATAGTCTTCTCTATACCGGGGAAAGGAAGCCGTTACAGCACAGATTTTCACGCCTGCTGATTACCTTTTGGTTTACTTGTTGGAATGTTTTCCTTATGCCACTGAATATATCTGGCAATCCCTTCTTCCAGGTCAACCCTGGGCTCCCAGCCAAGCTCTCTCCAATTTTTTAAAGGAGCTCATTCAAGTGCTCTACTGGGACTCCCGCCTTTCTTAGTATCCCTTTTAGAGTCCCGGGTTTTAAGATTTTGCCCTTGCGAACTGGCACAGGGAAAGTAAGTTTCTGACCCTCGATATATTTTCTAACCTGCACATGACTTCCTTTCTGTCGTGCAATTTCAAATCCCTCCCTTTGCAACGCCTTAACCAATTCCTCCCCTGGTATTCTGGGCAATTTAGGCATTTTTATACTGCCATTTCTATTTCCCTTCGCTCCACCTCCCTCAGTTTAAGATTTTTAACCCCTATCTCTTCTATGTGAAGCTCAGCTGCTTCTCTAAGGTTACTCAAGGCATCCTCTATATCATCACCTTGGGTGTAAATATCTAATTCAGGACAATAAACCGTAAATCCCCCTTCCTCTTCCTTCATTAACTCAGCGGAAAGCACTATGCGTTTCATTATTCTTTCCTCCTTGCCTGGAATTCCTATAGTTGCTAGGGCCTTCTTAATGTTTCATTATGCCACTGAATATATCTGGCAATCCCTTCTTCCAGGTCAGCCTGATAAGCTTATTTGTATAAATGTCTCTAGCTTTATTTGATTTCTCACATCTTTTGCTCTCTATTTGCCTTTAATCTTATCCTTGGTTGGGCCTAAACTCCAAATTGTCATAATTTTGAGATGCCAGGTTTTAGTTCATCCGAACACTGAGCTGCCACTTACAGAGCCTTTAAGCCATCTTCCCCGCTGGTCGGCGGCTGAGTATCTTTCCTTATGCTATCGATAAACGCCTGTAGTTCCAGCTTCAGCGGTTCTCTAAAGGGCACATTCAACTCTTTCACCAAATAGGAGTCGTTCTCTTTGTATTTGCTGTATTCGGTTACTTTCTGGTCAATGAGCGACGCTTTAATGAATTTCTCCTTTGTAGCCACGGTGATTTCTAATCATTCTGGCTTTGTCGGCTAGCTCTTTATCATCGGTTGTTATCATGCCGCCCTCTCCAGTGGTCATGTTCTTGGTGGGATAGAAGGAAAAGCAGCCGATGCCGAAAGAGCCAACTTTCCTGCCCTGATACTCTGCTCCGTGTGCCTGACAGGCGTCCTCGATAAGGATTAACCTGTGTCTTTGGCAAATTTGGGTAATTCTATCCATTTCACAGGATTGCCCAAAGAGATGTACCACCAGAAGAGCTTTGGTTCTCGGGGTAATTTTCTGCTCGATTATATTGGGATTAATGTTGAAGGTGTTCTCATCAATGTCAACAAAGACTGGCCTTGCTCCACAGAAAAGGATAGAGTTGCCTGTAGCTATGAAACTGAAAGGTGTAGTGATAACCTCATCGCCTTCACCTACCCCGGCTGCAAGTAAGGCTACATGGAGGGCAGCAGTTCCGCTATTGACGGCTATGGCATACTCCGTGCCAATAAAAAGGGCAAAAGCTTCCTCGAACTCCTCCACAATTGGACCCTGGGTCAGTCTTCCTGATTTCAGGACATCCCCGATAGCTTTGATTTCGTTGCCTTCCAATACAGGAGCTGAGATAGTTATCATTGTGCTGTGTATCAAGCCAAGCCAGTGGCCTTTGCTGCCTCTATTGTATCATCACACGAGCAATTGTCTACTATAACAACATGGTCAATGTATTTTTCTGGCTCTGGGAAGCAAATCGACAATAAAAGGTTCAATATTTACCCCATGCCATGGGGTAAGACAAAGGTGGCAACCTGCATTTGCTTCCATGGCGTAGCCATGATTTTAATGTCCAAAAATAGCCTGTTCAGAAGAGGGTTGAGGGAATGTGTCGAAAGGTCTCCTATACCCCTCTAAAAACACCTCTCTGTACGTCTGAGGGGATTCTAAGTGGCATTTCAGGGTTTTACCAAACCCGTTAGGCCCGCCCCTTTCCCCCCTTATTTGGCAAGGGACGCAAGGGGGGCAAAATAGACAATCTGGTGATGGCCAGTTGATTTTGACTAGCTAAACTAATAAGATAAACAGACTTTAGGATGAAAACCAGCGGGATAAGGATTTATGGCTCATCGACATATTAGCTATCCTGCTTATTCTGTCCATTACCTTCTTCCCCATTAGCGTAGCTCGAATTATCCTGGGGCTTCCTCTAGTGCTCTTCTTCCCCGGATATACTTTGGTAGCTGCCTTGTTTCCCAGGAAGGGAGATTTGGGTGGAGTAGAGAGGATAGCTCTAAGTTTCGGTTTGAGCATTGTTATAGCGGCACTTATAGGATTTATCTTGAACTATACTGCCTGGGGGGTGCGGCTTTATCCCACACTCATTTCGCTTACAGTATTTATCCTGGCTATGTCTGGTGTCGCCTGGCGTCGCAGGAAGAGGTTTGTGGAAGAAGATAGGTTTCAGGTGTCATTCAATGCCAGATTCCTTTTATGGAAGGGGCAGGGTGGAATAGAAAGAGTCCTGTCAATAATTCTAATGCTGGCTGTAGTGGGAGCGATTGGCGCCCTGGCTTACGTTATTGCTACCCCGAGAATAGGGGAGAGATTCAGCGAATTCTATATTTTGGGACCGCAGGGTGAGGCAGTGGGATATCCTGGGAACCTAGGACTTGGTGAAAAGGAGGAGATTGTCCTGGGTATAGTAAATCGCGAGCAGGAGGAGATGGATTACCAGGTTAAAGTGCTAATAGATGGTGGGGTGGAAGGAGTAAGGACATGGACGAAAGATGAAAGCGGAGAGCTCACTCCCATAGCAGGCAATACCATAGATGTAGAGGGGTTAGCCTATGAGGAGAAGTGGGAAAGAAGACTTGTTTTTGAACCTTTGCAACGGGGTGGGGGACAGAAAATGGAATTTTTGCTTTTCAGCCCCAAATTAAGGGGAGGGCACCATATTCGTAGCCAGCTCGGCAGTGGAAATTTTGTTGATATAGAGATAGACGAAACCGGGGGGAAAGGCAAAATCACACTGGA
>CAZQDF010000084.1:0-6746 GCA_964592065.1 uncultured Dehalococcoidales bacterium
ATTTATAGCCCTTGCCATGTCCCATCTGACGCATCAAGCCGGTTACCGGGTTACACAAATGCAGCGGCACCGGCTCGTTTCGGCCACGCTGTATATCTTCCTGAACCTTAGAATAAGCCTGGTACAACGAGTTGCTTTTAGGAGCAGTCGCCAGATAGACGGCGGCTTCGGCCAGAGCTAGATTGCCTTCAGGTAAACCCACAAAATGCACCGCCTGCTGGGCAGCTACCGCTATGGTCAAGGCTTGAGGGTCGGCCATGCCCACATCCTCAGAGGCAAAGCGCACCAGCCGCCGGGCAATATACAGGGGGTCCTCGCCAGCTTCAAGCATACGCCCCAGCCAGTACAAACCAGCGTCCGGGTCAGAGCCGCGCAAGGACTTATGCAGGGCGGAAATCAGGTCATAGTGCTGCTCACCACTCTTGTCATACAGCAAAGCACGGTGCTGCAGCGCCTCCTCAATAGCCGGCAGGCTTATCAGGCGCCGCCCGTCACTATCAGGCAAAGTAGCAAATGTCGCCATCTCCAGGGCATTCAACGCCACCCGAGCGTCTCCGCTGGACATAGCTACCAGGTGTTGCAGAGCTTCGTCAGCTATATCAACCTTGAACTCTCCCAATCCCCTTCCCTCATCTTTAATAGCTCGCTCCACGATGAGCTTGATTTCCTGCTCACTCAGCAAATTCAGCCGGAACGTACGGCATCGAGAAAGGAGCGGCGCAATAACCTCGAAGGAGGGGTTTTCTGTAGTGGCCCCGATTAAAGTTACTGTGCCATTTTCCACGAAAGGCAGTACTGCATCTTGCTGTGCCTTATTGAAGCGGTGAATCTCGTCAATAAAAAGAGTTGTCCTCTGCCCCGATACCCTTGAGCGTTTCTTAGCCTCACCGATAACATGTCGTAAATCAGCTACTCCAGCACTTACCGCACTAAGAGGGCTAAAGTAAGATTTGGTAACACTGGCAATAATCTGAGCTAGAGTTGTTTTGCCACTGCCCGGCGGTCCCCACAAGATTATGGAGGGTAACTGGTCTGACTCGATACACTTCCGGAACACGCGCCCCTCAGCGACCAAATGCTCCTGTCCCACAAACTCAGCAAAAGTCCGCGGGCGTATCCTTGCCGCCAGAGGGATGCTGCGGGGCGAATCACCTTCCTCGGGTGAATCAAAAAGAGGCAAATTCTCCATTTACCTGCCATCCCAGATGAGTTAACATAATTATATCAGCGGCCCGCCACTAACGCACATATGGCACAGCGGCATATTATGCCGGGGAAGTATAGCCTTAGAGCCGAGCTTTCACAGGCTCCCAGTAATCTATTTCAACAGGTTATCCACTAAACTGAGAGCTTATCCAATATCCGGCGTGACAGCAAAGCAATTAAAGCCGTCAAACAAAAGCAGGTAATCGTTCATATGCTTAGCACAAACAAAAAGGAGCTATTTTCAGGAATTAGCCTGCTCGCAGGCAATATGAGGAAGAGCAAGGGGAAATTGCCCTGGCTCATCTTAATGAATTTTCAGATTACTACACGAGGCTTGAGAAAATGGAGAGGGACGCTTCAGCCGGAATGAAGCAAAGTGTCACCCTATATTGATGGTGAATACCTTCTGGTCCAGAACCTCCTCTTCCCATGGTCGCTTATAGGCCATGGTTATCTCAGTTCTACCCGCCTTTAACGCCTTGAATCTAAAATGCTCAACACCACCAGCGCCAACCACACCTTCCTCTACCGTTTCGCCTAGCTTATACGTCTTTTCCATAAACTCAAGCATACTCTCATCATAATTTTCCTGCCAGCTATAGCCAGTAGTAGGATTAGAACCAAGGGCAATAACAAATTCCTTATTAACGCCGATATTTATTGTTTGCCCCGGGTCAGTGTAGGTACTAACCCCGCATGCACATCCGGCCAGTTGGCAAGCAGCTATCGCTGTTAGCGTAACCAGTATCAAAAATTTCTTCATCTCCCCCTCCTTATTAATTAGCCTATACATTATCCGCGATTTTCTATATCAACTGACATAGCCATGTTAAACTCCTGCCCGTTGGCTGTCAACGGCAGTGCCCATTCAAATCCTCAATCCTCCGAGTTGCTCAAAATAGGAAAATTCAACTGTAGATTCGCAGTACAGCACTTCTACATCAAGAAAACAGCGTGCCACACCAGAAGGCAACAATTTGCTCCGGTGAAGCTTGTGCAACATGCATATGTAATGCTAACATTGGGATTTTGTCGACATGTTCCCATTTGAAAAGCTCTTTCCGCCAAGGAGTTCAGGTTTCGAGATATTAGAATATATTTTGTTAGGTGATGCGTTTGAACTGGAAAGCCCCTAGAATATTCTACGGATGGTGGATTGTTGGCGCCTGTTTCTTTATTGCGCTATATGTGGGTGGGGTTATTTTTTACGGGTTCACAGCTATCTTCGAACCTATAGTCCATGAATTTGGCTGGAGCTACACCCAGGTCTCATTTGCTGCTTCGCTCCGTGGCTTGGAGATGGGCCTTCTCGCACCGTTCATCGGAATATTTGTCGATCGCTGGGGCCCAAAAAGGCTTGTATTCATTGGGGCAGTAGTTAGCGCTCTCGGCTTAATTCTTCTTAGCCATACCACCTCCCTCGCAATGTTTTACGGAGCCTTCATTCTAATTGCCATAGGAGTGAGTAGTTGCACCATGACAGTGCTGATGACAACCGTGGCCAATTGGTTTCACAGGAAGGTAGGAATAGCGAGCGGCATAGCAGTTTCTGGCTTCGGTTTCGGCGGCTTGCTAGTCCCGGTAATAGTCAGGCTCATTGAGATATATCAATGGCGCGTGACGACGACCATCCTTGCCCTGGGTATGCTGTGCATAATCCTACCACTGTCGCTTCTGCTTCGACATAAACCTGAGCAGTATGGTTACCTCCCTGACGGTGAAGTAAAAGATGCAATGATATCCGACCATCATCCAGGCCTATCACAAGCTGTCGAAGTGCATATCGGAGTGAAACAGGTCCTCAAGAGCAGCATCTTCTGGCATGTAGCGCTGGCCTTTACATATCACCTCATGGCAGTAAGCGCCATAGTCACACATGTAATGCCTTATCTCAGCAGTATCGGAGTCGCCAGGTCCAGGTCCAGCCTGGTAGCTACCGCTATCCCCCTGGCGAGCATTGCCGGGCGCCTTGGCCTTGGCTGGCTCGGAGACAAACTCGATAAAAGAAAGGTAATGGCAGGAGCCTTTACCATGATGGGTTTCGGTGCACTCTGTTTCGGATATACATCAACTGCTGGCACCTGGCTGCTTGTGCCTTTCCTCATTCTTTTTGGTATCGGTTACGGCGGCAGTAACGCACTGAGGCCATCCCTGGTAAGAGAGTATTTCGGTAGAACCAATTTTGGAACTGTTTTTGGCTCACTAATGGGCGTAAACATACTGGGAGGCATCATAGGCCCACTCCTAGCTGGATGGGTATTTGATAACTGGGGTAATTACGATGGTGTATGGTTTGTGTTTGCTGGCCTTGCTGCTGCCGCCTTAATTTCTATCCTAACAACCCCTCCAACCACCACAATCGAGACCTCTGATAAAGCTTGAGCTAGATGATTTTGTTCCTTATGCTCCTGTCGTCAGCCATTCCTGCACCTCCTTTAGCACTTCACCATGATTGGCCCTGGTTACCATAAGCGTTTTAATTTCAGGACGGCGCTTAATTTTGTCGGCAAAGGGGTGAGAGTTAAGCATGATAGTGCCCAGAATCTTCTTGCCGCTTTCTATGGCTTGCAGAACAATCTTCCTAAACTGCGGTGATAAAAGCTCCATCTTGCCAATCTCATCAACGACTATTAAATCGTTCCCCTCCAACGCCTGGCGGAGGGCAGAGACGCCAAGTCTATTCAAGTTATCAATATCAACCTTGTATCTGCTTACCTGGTAGGGGCTGGAGATATTGACGTGCGCCAAAACTGCTTCCTGGCCATCAATGGTAACGATTCTGAACCCTTGCCTTATCCCGCCTACCCGTATCTCCTCAGTATAAAAACCGCCAGCCTTAATTTTTGTCTTGGTTACGGCTTCCTTGATAATGGCAGTTTTACCTGTGCCTGGCTTACCAGTTAATAACAGCATACTTGCCGCTACTTCTCAACCAAAGCCTGAGATTTCCTCTTTTCCTCAAGCTTCTTTCGGCGGCGCCGATGTTTCAAGTCAGCCATTCTCTTCTTCTTGTTCATATCCTTTTACTTTAAAGTGACAAAATCTCGGATAGCCAACTACTATAGTTTTCCCATCTTGACTTCTGCGATATATTAAAGCATTTTACCTGATATGTCGAAGTTTTTTGAAGATTGTTTATTTTGTCACTCTAGATCCTTCGCCAGATAAGGGGATGGGAAGATGAAGGGCTCAGGAGACAATTGGGTTGCTAAGTGACCTCTTCTTGATATGTTAGGGTGGGATGGATAGAATGGCGAGAATTAAAGATGGATATCTTAAGGGATAAAGCTGCTATCGTGGGTATCGGGGAGACCGAGTATTCCCGAAATTCGGGCATAAGCGATGTGGCTCTTCTGCTTCAGGCATCGGTGAGGGCTATCGAGGATGCTGGACTTACTCCTAAGGATATTGATGGGATTGTTTTGGGATATACCAATGTGGTGGCTGAGAACCTCATGACTAACTTTGGCACTAAAGACATGGCTTATTCTGCCAGCGCTCACCTGGGTGGCGCCAGTGCGGTGGCATCGCTCCAAAGCGCTGCTATGGCTGCGGCCACGGGTGTTGCCACTAATGTCCTGTGCATGGCCGGTTGGAATGGCTACTCCAAACTTAGAATCAGTTCCGGCATGGAAGGTCAGCCTCAGTTGGCGATATCGCAACTGAGGAGCTTCGAAGAGCCCTACGGAGTTTTTGTTCCAGCACAGTGGTATGCGCCCATGGCAAGAAGACATATGTATGAATATGGCACCACTAGTCGCCAATTCGGAGCGGTAGCAGCAACTATGCGGAAACATGCTCAGCTCAACGATAAGGCCATAATGCGAGGCAATCCAATAACTATCGATGACCATCAGGATTCAAGAATGGTCGCTGACCCCTTTCGCCTACTTGATTGTTGTTTGGAAAGCGACGGGGCAGCTGCTGTTGTGGTAACTTCCAGGGAGAGGGCAAAAGATATGAGGCATCAGCCTGTCTACATAATGGGAGTTGCTGAGGGACATCCTGATTTCCCTGACCAAATAGCCAACCGACCTGTCTTGACTGAATTGGGGATAAAGAAAGCAGCACCCAGAGCCTTTGCTATGGCTGGCGTCGCTCCTAAGGATATTGATGTTGCTGAGATATACGACTGCTTCACTTATATTGTGATTTGCCAATTAGAGGATATAGGCTTCTGCAACAAGGGCGAGGGTGGACCTTTCGTTGAAGCAGGGCACATTGAGCTGGGTAGAGAACTTCCGGTAAATACTCACGGAGGTCTTCTTTCTCAAGCCCATGTGCTAGGCATGAACCATGTGGTAGAGGCAGTAAAACAATTGCGGGGAAGCGCCGGGAAAGCCCAGGTAAAGGATGCTGAGATTGCCTTAGTGAGTGGCTACGGTGACTTAGGCGATGGTTCAATAGCTATATTGAGGAGATAAATGTCCCAATATAATAAGCCTTTACCTCAAATAACTCCCCAAACAAGGGAGTTATGGGAAGGATGTCGTAAGCATAAGCTTTTAATTCAGAGGTGCCGAGCCTGTGGCACCCTTCGCCATTACCCCAGGATAATGTGCCCCAGCTGTGGCTCCTGGGATACGGAATGGGTAAAAGTTAGTGGCAAGGGAAAGGTCTACTCCTGGACCGTAGCTCATCAAGCTTTCCATCCTGCTTTTATAGATGATGTGCCCTACGCTTCGGTAATCGTAGAGCTTGATGAGGGAGTCAGGTTAGTGACCAATATTGTTGATGCCAGCCCAGAGGAGCTCTATATTGGCATGCCAGTGGAGGTGGTTTTTGAGGATGCTACCAGTGAGATAATTTTGCCCAAGTTTAAAAAGTCCTCCTGGTTACAGGGCATATCTTCTTCTCAGATTGTCCGATAGCTCAGCCGCTAATTCCAGAGCCTGGCTCGCCGCTTCAGACGACAAGGTTGCCAACCCGCAAGAAGGGGTTATTAATCCTTGAGCTATGATTCGCCTAAATCCGACGCCGTCTCTAGTAAAGGGAGCCATAGCTTCTCCCAGGCGGTCAGAAAGGCTGGACAAGGATTCCTTAGCTAAAGCATCCTCATCATTGGGGACTATCCCCCAGGCAATAGTGCCTCCGCGCTCAAGAAAGGATTTCACCTCATCGGGATAAGCGCTTAAAGAGGAAGCATAATTATAAGCATCAAAGCTAAGAATATCAATTGAAGTGCTTAAAAGGACTGACCAGTTGGTATTGCCACAGCAATGCAACCCCTTTATCCCCTTAATCCCCTGGAGGACTTCCTCTAATAAGGCAGGTACCTTTTCCTCAGGAACAGGCACAAAAACCGAACCCAGGGAAAGTAAATATGGCTCGTCAACAAATATAATGGTATTGGGTGAAACCTGTCTTAAAGCATTTTCTTGCCAGGAGGCTTTTAGTCGCAAAAACTTAGCCGCCACTTCAGCCAGGGTATCGTCGTAAAGGATAGCTAAGCCATCCTGACGAGTAACCGTCAGCCCCAAGGTGATAGGACCCGTTATCTGCCCCTTGGCTATTTGCTGTTTCTTCGCCTTGGCCAAAAA
>CAZQDF010000085.1:0-6743 GCA_964592065.1 uncultured Dehalococcoidales bacterium
TAACACTACCAACCTTCTCTGTTCCTTCTTGTTCAATATCACCATCTCCTTCATGATGACATTTTCCCTGAACAGTTAGATGGGGACAAAATCATAGAACTTCAACATTTTAGTTTCAGGGTATTGACAAGCTGAGCCCTAAGATATAAATTTCGGCCATCACTGGAGAAGGAGGAAAGAAATGGATAAGACGTGGAAGCCAACAACTGCAGGTATTCTAAGCATCGTCGGTGGAGCTATAGGTATCATTGGCGGCATAGTGGCTGCTTTACTTGCAGGAGGCATCGCTCAGCTGGGGGCCCTTGAATGGAAGGAGTTAAGTCCGGAGCTAAAGGCTGTCCCAGAATTGTCTGACATTCTTGGCATAACTGGTGTCGTTATCATCGTGGCTGCCATTATTGCAATCGTCCTCGGGATAGTCGCAATAGTGGGTGGTACCTATGCCCTGAGAAGACAAAAATGGGGGTTGGCCCTTGCGGGCTCTATTTGCGCGTTACTAGGCCCAGCGAATATTCTGGGATTACTAGCCGTAATATTTGTGTCATTGGGCAAGAACGAATTCTAATAGGGTGTCCAATATTCGGGCGAGTTATCCCACTCCATCAATAGATTTGGTCTTTTGCCTTTGGAGCTACCTGGGTGCAAGTGGCTTCAGGCTGGCAGGCGTATGTGTTTCAGCCGTTTGAGTTGGTAGGCAGCCTGGAATTAGAAAAGAACTGTCCCAAGTAACCTTGCGTTTCTTTGGTTTCTTTCACCCCCTCCATTCAGCTTCTACCTACCTTGTGCTGGGGCTGAGTATCCCAACCCTTTTTAGTGTCCACCTACCGTGCAGGAGATTAGCAAGGCACCCAGCTTTTGCTTGGCCACTTGGGACAGCATAATATAGAAGCACCTTTCTTAATAATTTGTCAAATTTGCCTTCTGGAGCTTTAGAAATTGGCCTCATACAAATTAATTCTGGCTTGATTTACAGTTGTCGCTCTAACTTCTAAATGGGCCTCCCCGTGTCCGAAGAATTTCTTCATGGGTCGCGATAGATGAAACGGCGGAGCATTGCAGGTGCACATTGTGAGTATTTGTTAGGTGTGCTTTCCAGCTGTGGGGATTTGAGCTTTTAAAGACAAGCGCCAAGAGGTTTTTGAGAAGGTTTTAGTTCTACCTCTTGATACGCATGGTCTAGGTCACACTACAGCACACTAGAGCCACTTGTCGCCCACGACCTAATTTGAGCTCTTAGTCCTCAATCCGTGGCCGTAACAAGGTAGTCCCGTCGGGGAGGTAGGAGGTAAAGGACTCAACCTTACCGTTTTCATTCTCGTTAAATGAGATGGCTACCTGGGGATTGAGCCGAAAGTACCACTTGCCTTCTTCATCGGGCGGGTAGAGCTCCATATTAACCGGCTGCCCTGGTATATCAAGGGCCAAGTTGCCGTTTTGTATAAGCACCTCTACTACAAATCCCGGCTCTTCCGTTTGATAGTGGCCTAAGTACTTCTGCACCTCGCTAGGGTCAAGCGCAGCTTCCTCTGGAGCTTTCCCCTTCGGGAGTTCGTAAACCTCCCCGGCTTCGTAAAGTTTCATCTTTATTACAGTTCCGGAAGAGTCCTGCTCAAATGAAACGGCTAGTACGTCGAGTAACTTAAAATGCCACTTTCCTTCGCTATCTGGTTCCTTAAGCTCGAAAACTAGTTGGTTCGGGATATCTACGGCCAATTGGCCGTTCAGCACGGTAACCTTGAATTCTGTGTTCCGGAAAGGCCTGAATTAGCTACATAGGTGCCTAGATACGGTGCGTATTGCTCCCTGGCACGGGCGTTGATCTCTTCGAGTTCAGGATGGAGAAAGAGGCGGTCAATCTCTGACTCAAGAGTAATTCCAGAAGCACCGCCTCGTGACTGTGTGAAGAATAGTACTATCAAGTCGTGTTCTGGCCATGCCCAACCATAAGTACCATCCGAGCCACTGTGCCCGATAACGACCACTTCACCACCGTCATTATCAGTATAAAGAACTGACATCTGTCCGTAGTAAACGTCAAGATTGTAAAAACCGGTAGGAAAGCGCATGTCAGAACCCAACATGGTCATAGGCGCCGCTGGCTCAAGCGTACGAGAAACCGCTTCTTTTGAAAGAACCCACCTATTGCCGACTACACCATTATCGAGCTACAGCGACAGAAAACGAGCATAGTCCAGTGTAGTCCCATAGAGGCTATGCGAGCCCCATGCGAAAGGGTAGAGAGGTTCCTCTGGCGACCAGAACCGGTTCCACTCGCCGATACCACCAACATAGAGGCTGGCGATACGCTCACTACGCGGGTCATCCTGGCTGGCCGACGTGAAGTAGAAGGTATCGCTCATCCCCAGTGGTTGGAGCAAGTTCTCTGTAATGAAACTGTCAAGTGATTGTCCCGATACTGCTTCCACTAGTCCGCCAAGGGCATCGGCACCAGCGTCGCTGTACCAAAATTTACTACCGGGGGGGAATTCCGGATCGATCTTACCAACCTCGTTTGCCATGGTCCACAGGTCATCATACTCATCAGCGCTGGTCAAAATAGTCAGTGGTAGTCCCGCCTGGTGTGTAAGCAGATGCTGTACGGTAATATTACCGAATAGTTCGTTGTCAAACCCTGGCAGATAATCAGCCACTCGGTCTTCCAGATATAGTTCGCCCCGGTCGATAAGGATCTGTATGGCAGCACCGGTAAGCGGTTTGGTCATAGAGCGGATATTGAACAACGTGTTTTTCTCCATGGATACTTCGTTTTCTCTATCCTTCCATCCGAAAACATCGTGCAGAACGATATATCGATTCTTGAGCACCATGAGCTCTGCTCCGACTATCTGCTCATTATCTACATAATCCTGTACAATATCAGTAAGCTCCTGTAAAGCTTCTGACGATATATTCTGGCTTTCAGGTGTGACATACGAGAAGGGCTCTTGCCATATCCCCTCGCCAGTCAGAAACTTGCAGCCGGTTAGGGGGATGACCAATAATACCAAGGCTATTAACACATTTACTATGACGAACGCACTCCTTTTCAAAACTTTCCCCTTTCTTAATACCATACTAGTGTAATAAATAGATTCGGGTTAATTATACAAGAGTGAGGCTATTGGAAAACGTACCAGATAGCCAAGTGCTTTGTTGGAAGCACTCGTGAGTATTATTTGTCATCTGTTCACTTAAGGTATAAGCCTCCCAAAACGAGAGGCTTTTTGCTTTTTCATTTCCTCCCCAGCCTCTGGGAGGGGGACGATAACCTAGCTCGTTCTTGTAATATCACTTTCTGACTCATTGTTAACAAAACAGGTCCTTGTTTTGTCGCGGAAAGATTCACAGGTTGCTCGTTGAAGGGAGTTTCTTGGTGTCAATCTCAGGCTCTTTATTTCTTTCCCAGCACGCCCTTACTAATATCAAGAGTTTTTTGGCTGAATGGGCCGCCTTGCTGATAATGAAGCTCGCAGGGGAATTGGTCACATCTTAAGCAGTGGTCCACCTTATTCCTTATTACACACTCAAGTATAGAGCAGGGATGCCCCATTGCTACTTTGAACCTCTCCAGCTTCTCTGGAGCTTTTGGATCGATCCCCGGCACACAACCATCGAGAGGGCAAAACCCTTTCTCCCGACTTCCGCATACTTCACACGCTATAGCACATTATATGAGGGAGGCATCCCACTATCTCTCAAACTACATATTCATCAGGATTAATAGGGACCTGTATAACAACTGGTCCACTCTCTTTAAAGCCATTCACAATTGCCTTTTCAAAGTCTTCCAAAGTGTTTGCTTTTACACCGTGAGCCCCGAAGCCTCTTGCTACCTCCGTCAAGTCTGTATCGCCGAATTCAACACCATAGCTGGGATAGCGCATTCTTTTTTGAATGATGTCAATTAGTCCCAGTCTTTTATCACAGAAGACAATGCAAATCAGGGGCAATTGTAGTCGGACCACTGTCTCCAATTCCTGCAGCATCATTAGAAAACCACCATCCCCACATATAGAAACCACCTGACGGTCAGGAAATTGTAGCTTTGCTGCTATAGCAGCGGGAAAACCATATCCCATTGACGAGAGACCGTTGGACATGAAGAAGGTTAGTGGTTCGTAGGTCTTCCATAGTTGCCCTAGCAGTAACTTGTGTGCACCTACATCACTGGTCAATATGGCATTTCGTGATAGGAGATGGCGCAATGTAAGGATTGCGTGGTACGGAGAAACTCCTTTCGCAGGAGCAGAGACTGGAGGCTGCAATTTATGTGTCATCTTGTCTCTAAAATCCTGCAGTTCTTTATCCTCCCACCTATGAGTGAGTCTATAGCAAGTAAGGATTCTGGCAAGGATAAGGTTAATGTCACCAAGAATTTCCAGCGCCGGAGCGTACGCACCATCTGCGATAGTGCTAGTGTTAATAGATAGCAGCTTCTTTTCCTTGTGCCACATCTTATCAGACTCAACTGGATCGAAGCCGATACCTACCAGCAAGTCGACTTTTTGGAAGAATTCCATAATAAGATCATCCCCCGCCATTCCAGTTGCCGTTGCCAGAAATAGAGGATTAGACTCAGCAACAACTCCTTTGGCCTTTGGGGTCATCATCACTGGAATTTGCGTTTTCTCGATGAATTCATTTATGCTTTCAGAGTCCCGCGTTGGATTGACGCCTATTCCGACAATCACCAGTGGATGCCGAGCTTTAGTAAGCTCTTCTGATACCTTCTGAAGTAACATCTCATTAATGGGTGAGTGATACTTCTTGGTGGTTGCCTCGCTTGCTTCAGCGCATTCATCATGTTTGCGCGCGATATCGCTGGGTAGAAGAAGGTGAACCGGCCCCATTCTATCTCCGGTAGCTATATCTATCGCCTTCTTTACCTTGCTTCCTGTGTTCTTGGCATCAAGCGCGATGCTCCATTTAGTTATGGGTTGAAAAAGAGCCTGCAAGTCAATTCGCTGGTGTGTACAATAAGGAAACGCTTGGGTTGACATTTGTCCGGTAATTGCGAGAACAGGCGATCTATCCAGATAAGCGTTGGCTACACCAGAAACAAGATTCGTAGCTCCCGGCCCGAGGGTGGAGAGGCAGACCCCGGGATGCCGGGTAATTTGTCCGGTTATATCGGCCATGAAAGCGGCTGCGGATTCGCGGTGAGTCAAAATAAAGGAGATGCCTTCTCGATGACAAGCTTCCACAAAATCAAGCACTTCTCCACCAGGAAGACCAAAAACAGTTCTTACGTTTGCTTCTCTGAGTGTCTTGGCCATTATTTCGGCGCATGTTGTCATCTCTAACCTCAACTTAAAACATAGTGGCAATTTTTATTGCATGCTATCACTTCTTCCCACACCAAAACAATCCACTTGAACTTACCCTTAATCCGTGAATACCGCGCTGCGGACAAAGCTAACCAGCTTTTGGTAACCTTTAACCCAGGAGGTGAAAAAGATGAACAAATATCGTGGCTCACTGGGTATGACCATTACCGGTGGGCTCACTGAGCAGGCGACTTCGTGGGCAGGAGCAGGGCTACTGGTTGAACTCTATCGCAAGGCAGGCTAGAGATGGTCACAGAGCGAGCCTTACCCAGCAAGAAGTCCTCAAAAGGGTTAAAGCAAAGCCGGCAGCAGAAACGGCCTTGCGTGAAAGACACCCTTTGGCTCTCATCGCTTTTTATGCAAGCACATTCATGGGCTGCCAACTATATATCATTCGTGAAAAAGGACAGATAGACTTACATATCTGACGGTGATACAACATCCCACATTAGTCTTAAATATCTGGGATAGTTGTGACTTTACAAAATGGACGATTGTCCAGTGAGGTAACGATTCTTATTCTTTCGATACTCGCAATTGTGATTCAAGCTGCTCGAACCCTTCTCTTTGGACTTCGTGCAAGGTCTGGAGCATAGACGATTTACCTAGAGTTCTTACCAGCAAGCTCTTTGCTGTGTGTCTTTCTGCAGGCCGAATATCTGCTGCGTGCTTAAACATCCACCAGTCAGAAGCAGCATCATCGTAGAACGTTCCAGTTACCGTTGCAAACCCATAAATGTAAACGTCCCGCGATTGGTTCGGCGGATACCCCTGACAAATTAGAACCCTGTCTCCTATCGCAATCTGTATGAAGTTTTTGATTGTGCGAGCTCCATGTTTCTCATCCTCACCGGGGTATGTCTCTTCTAGAGAGGATTCGAGGTGCTTTAGACTAACTACATGCGGCCTCACGGTAATGCCGTGCCATCCTATCGCAATAACACCCTCATGAAGGAATCGGTCCCAATAATCACGACCACCTCGACCTTCTCTAGTTTTTAGAACCCAGCGGCTTGGTACATGCCGCGTTTCCACAGCTCACCGCCTCGGGATGTTGCACTTGCATTAATATTATGCTCCTTCTATCAAAGAATCACCAGAATTTCTCCGCCATTGGCTCGCTTGAACTAGGTTAGAATCGTGATTTCATTTTCAAAGCGATTAAGATGGCCAGAGCAGTAAGATACTAGGTGTACTGCCTTAGTCTACGATGGTGCCCAAGGCGGTTTCCTCACCGAACAAACCGCCCAATTGTGACGTCCCATAGCATGCCAAGCGTTTGCATAACTCAGCGCGAATCTTCGCCAATACCTTCCTTATTGACCTACATTTTAGTAGTCTTCTCCTCGGAGTCTCAAGGTAGGGCGGCTACGCACGCTTGTATGTCGAGTAAGCTATGCATTCTATCTCAACAAG
>CAZQDF010000086.1:0-6737 GCA_964592065.1 uncultured Dehalococcoidales bacterium
GATGACAAATTCGCTGAACAATTAAGGTGTCATTTTCACTGGACAGCAACAGTTTCTGTGCTGGCTGACCACATAGGTAACACTTGTCCAGGGATTTTAGCAAGTTCTTTTTCAATATACTCTACGGGAGAAAGATAGGCAAGAGACTGATGAGGGCGGTTGAAGTTATACTCAACAAGCCATTCGGTTAGCCGGGGATTGAGTTCTTCAGGGTCTAAAGATAGATTAGAGTTATAGAGCCATTCATACTCCAGGGTCTGGTTAAACCTTTCTATCTCCGGGTTATCCTTAGGGGTTCTGGCTCTTGAAAAGTACCTTTGAATATTTAATTTAGTGGTAGCTCTTTCAAACTCTAAAGCAAACTCACTCCCATTATCCGTCTGCAAGTTTTCTATGGGCTGACCAACAAGGTAGCGGAGACGATAAAGAAAATCTGCTGCAGACCTTGAGCTCTTATTTTTGTACATCCTGGCATAGCCTAACTTGGTGGTATGATCCACGGCAGTCAGGATATATCTTTTGAGATTATTCCAGTAGATAACGATGGTATCAAGCTGAAAGAGGAAGCAGGGCCTCTCCTCTTTCACTAACTGGGGGACCCTCATCTTTGGTTTCTGGCAAGCTCGGGCTCTCTTCCTGGTAATCTTCTCTGCTTTCTTTTGATCAGGATAGAGTTTATGCCTTCGAATCACCCTCTCAATCTTCCAGGTAGAGATCTCCTCAGAATATTCTTTCTTATAGAGAACCCTTAGCTTCTCCTTGCCATAGTAGGGATATCGTATTTAGAGCTCTCAAAGCGCTTGAACCACTTGTAAAAGGCCTTCCTTGAGATACCAAAATGCTGAGAGTGGTGAGGGTGACATTCCCCTTGGCCACCGTATAATAGAAGAGCATCCATTCTACTCTCAATCTCTCGTGGGTTGTAAGGCATAAAAGGTCTGCCACCCCTCTCCACTGCTCATATCTATTCTCTAAAATAATGGGTTTGGGCTTAAAGAAATAGAAGCTGGCTGATTTTCTCATCTTGGTAACTCCTCACATCAGGCTAATATCATTACTAATCATACCGTGAGTGTTACCCATGTATCTCAGCCTCCGTAGTTGCTGTTTAATTTCATGGGAGGATAACGTTAAGGGAATTCCCTTATTAAATTCCAAGGTAAGCCTCTCTTATCATGTGACCCCTTTATTTCCTCTGTGTTCCCCTCAGTTTTTATTCTGCCTATGTGTATGATTAAATGTAATCTGAGATGGTATCTAGCACTGGTATTGACAGGAGGAAGACAATGACTGACAATAGACATAATGATTGAGAAAAGGGCTATAGCAATATTTCTGGGATTGGCTACTTTATTACTGATTTTTGGCTTTACTCCTTTAGCTGATAATAAGTCGGTTTTAGCCAGCCCCGATAAGCTGAAATGGTTCATCGTAGACACTCCTAGGGAGGAAGATAATGTGGTGCTTAGCCCCAGCGAGATAAATGCCGTTGTGCGTGGGTCTGATGAAATTTTTTACGCCATAGATGTTCCCCATGAGGAAGTATATAAATCAACTGACGGAGGCGTTACCTGGGAGGATGACTTGGCTGAGGTTCTTGGGGATGCTAACCCTGCAGCGGCTTTGCCTGCCTGGGATATAGCTGTGGCGCCAAATAATCCTGATTTAGTAGCCGTGGTTACTGATAATAGAACAGCGGTATATGTGTCTGATGATGGTGGGGAGGAGTGGATAGATATTAATGTCCCCGATTTGGGTGCTTTGCTTATCTCGGACATCGCCATCTCAAGGGAATATAACAGCAGCAATGGAGATATTGCTGTTGGCACAAGAAAGCCTGATGCTGTTACCAATGGCGATGTCTGGGTGCTGGAATCGGGACCCTTTGCTAGTTGGGAGCCCATGGGACTGAACATGGATATAAGCTCGATTATCTTCTCACCTGGCTATGAGGAAGATGGTGTTATATTAGCTATTGCCAGCGATACTGCGAGAACTTATCTATGTACTCGTCATAAAGTAGGTGATGAATGGAGAGATGCAATCCCTCCTATTGAGATTGAGGAGAGTGGGAGTTCGCCAAGGGAAGGTGAAATCATCGTTTCTGATTTAGCCCTGCCTTCGGTAAATTATGCTAAGGAGGCTAAGTGGATTGCTTATGCTGCTTATTATTCCGCCACTGAGGCTGATGACGCATATAGGATAAAGCACGAGGCGAATGAGGAAGATGCTCAGGTCAGCAGGCTTGACATTAAGGGGGGTGACGAGGTTTCCCTAGCTTCGATTGATTATGATGCTGGCAAACTTGTGGTGGGGGAGGTATTCGGCGAAGAAAGCTCGGCTGATGCCTTGATTCATATATGTTCCAATCCTGAGGAAGGATTCCCTGCTTGGGAAGAGCCAAGCGAGCCGCCTACCGGTGGAGCTTTTTCTGACCGCGCTAATGCTCAAGTTATCTGGAGTAGCAGTGGTGACATGGTTTATTGTGGAACGAGCACCAATAAAGTGACCAGCGCCAGTGAGTGGGCTTTACCAGTATCTTGGAGTGGCCAATCACTTGATGAAAGCGCCTTTTCTATAAGCGAAGACGGAGGCGATACCTGGAACCAGCTCAGCCTTATAGATACGGAGATGACTAGTCTTTCTGATTATGCCTTATCCTCCGATGTTGAGACTCTTTACCTGGCCTCTATCAATCAATCTGGTTTTGATAGTTTATGGCGAAGCGAAAGCGAAGCCCTGGGAGAAACCTGGCAAAGAATATTGTGCTTTGATAGTGAAACCGACAAGATAATCTTGAGGCCAACCCCCGAAGAAAGTGGGAAGGAGGCCATTTTCTTTGCTGTCCTAGATAGCCGCTGTGCTCGCTATTCCTTGGATAGGGGTGAAACATGGAAATTGGTCTGGGATTGTCCCCTTATCACTGATCTGGCTGTGGTAAGCAATGAAATACTCTATGTCTTGGATGATAACCTGGTGAATAAATGCACTTGGAACGGAGGGGTGTGGGGAGGTATCTGGGAATGGCAAAAGAATATAGATACGGGGCTTTCTTCCACTTATAGCATAGATGTAAGAGGTGAGGATTTTGTCTTTGTTACTGAGGACGAAAATGGTGAGGGCAGGCTTGCTTATTCCACTGATGGTGCAGCTACCTTTGAGCTCACTGAAGCAGTGCCTGAGCCAGGGAACATACGGGTTATCCCTGATGAAGAATTCGCTCGCAACAGATTTGTTTATGCTGCCAGTAGTGAAGGCAAAATTTACCGCTGGACTATTGAAGGCAGTACCTTTTGGAGAGAATTGAGCCCTCCACATTTAGGATTTTGTGGCTTGGCTCAAAAGGGAGGCGCGCTTTACGGAGCTTATGCGTATAGGCGGGGTGTTGCTCGCACCCTAATCCCCCATCAGAAAACTGTTACTCCCAATGATTGGGATAGCCTTACTGTAGGGCTAGTGAGCGGAGCTATTTTTAAGCCCGGCTCGTTAAAGGCGATAAGCGATGAGACTATAGACCTGTGGGCGATTGATGGCCGTGGCTACGATTTTAGGGCTAATACTGGTTGCCTCTGGATTTACTCTGATTCCTTCGTTTTGCAAGCACCCTGGCCCACCTCGCCTGCTATAAATGGGTTGATAGCATGTGATTCCTGTGCTTGCCAGGCTAGGGTATTCTGCTTTCGCTGGCGGGAAATACCTTTAGCTGAGAAGTACGAGATATGGATAGCTCTGGATGAAAAATTTACTGAGGTAGTGGCCCAGGTGGAGGATATAACTCCTCCTGATCTTCACAGCCCCGCATGGTGTCCCTTGACGGACTCCCTACGCTTTAGTTGCGGCGGGACTTATTACTGGAGAGTAAGAGGCTGCCAAAGTACTGAAGGGGAAGTTATCCATAGCAGATGGTCGCCGCCAATGTACTTTAGCGTGAAAATGGGCACAACACTAGGAGGTATGCATATCGCTCCTGTTCTAGAAGTCCCGGAGCCTGGTAGCAGCGATGTCCCTAGGTCGACAGCCTTTTCCTGGGTGGGCTTTCCCGGTACTACAGAATATGAGTTTACCTTGGCTAAAGATGCTACGTTAACGCAGGTGGTAATCAGAGAGGAAGTGCCTACCTCGGCTTATCAATATGGAGACAAGCTTGATTGGGGTACAACCTATTTCTGGCAGGTAAGAGCAATTGAGCCGTTGCATAGTGAGCCTGCCATAGGTGCTTTTACTATAATGCCGGAACCCCAGCATGTCTCACCATCACCATCGCCGCTACCAGTACACGCAGAGCCAGTAACCCCTCTCTGGATATGGTTGGTGATTGGTATGCTCGCCTTATTGACCGTAGGCGTTATCGTGCTTTGCCTCGTCAAGAGGTAGAGCTGTGCCTTAATTCTTGTAGCATCGAGGCTAAAGCCCCGAGATGCGGGTCTGGAGCCCTGCACCTACATAATTGAGCTCTATGGGTTTCGTGCATGACCAAAGGGCTGCGTGCCTACAGTTTCCACCTTAAGCTTGGGGCAAGCCCGGCAGTGTTTTGTGTCATTGCGAGCGAAGTGCGGCAATCTCATATCACTCGGAGCAGGCTCTGCAAGGTAGTTTCCTTATTCGTTTGAGGCTGCTTCGGCACTTTGTGCCTCACAATGGCAATAAGGAGAACATGTGTCACCAATCATATGATGTCATGAAAAAGCTGGCCTCCTGGAGCAAAATATGCTTAAGGAGGTGGCCGATGATATATGCTGGTTTAGATTTACACAAGAGCTTCTCAGTCATCACGGTAATGAATGCCCAGGAAAAGAGTTCTAAGGTATTGACAACGAGAGGCTAGTAAGATAGATTTTGGAAAGAGAAAGGAGGAATGAGGAGATGGACAATGAAGTCAAACCAACTTGGAAATTAGCTTGGGGATTGTGGTGGAGGATGTTCCTTATCAGCCTGGGAATATCAGCGGTGGTTGGACTAATCATTTTCCTAATCATGCTGATAGCAGGAGTATCCCTTATACCTTTCTTTGCAGAATCCTGGGCATTATAGAGCAAGCCATTTGATTCAGTTCAGATAGTTAGATGACGCTTTCGAGAATTTGAAAACAAAGGAGGGGTGAAAAATGGAGAAAACGTGGAAGCCAACCGCTGCGGGAATTATAGCCATTGTTGCAGGGGCTTTTGAGGTGATCTTGGGTATAGCAATTGCTGTATTCGGTAGCATTGGAGGTGGATTCGTAGGAATGGGATGGTTGGGTGCCATTGGTGCCCCAATAATCGTATTGGGGATAGTGGCTATAGTGGGTGGTATCTATGCCCTACGTAGGAGGATTTGGGGGCTGGCGCTTGCTGGCTCTATTTGCGCGCTCATCGGTCCTTGGTTCATTTTAGGGATACTAGCAATTGTATTCGTCTCATTGGGAAAAAGGGAGTTCGAGTAAAGCTTGAGGTCTGTGGCTGTTAAGCAATTGCTTCCTGTTATTTTCAGCCCTTCGCTTTCTGTCACTCTGAGCATCTCGCTGTCATTCTGAGCGTAGCGAAGAATCTCAGAGATTCTTCATTCCGCTTCGCTCCACTCAGAATGACAAAAGGAAAGTGTTTTGCTAGCGCCCAGGCTCAGGGTGACAGTCTAAATACTCTCCCTTTAACTTTCTTTTTGCTTTGCAAACTAGCTTTTCGTTTGCTGTTTTGCTTTATGGCTTTGCCATGCTTGAAACGGTTCAGATTTATAAATCCCTTTGCCATGCCCCTTCTAGATGAAGCTATCTTTTAGCTTAAATATCGTGCTGTCGACATTTTCACCATGTGAGCGGATGCGCTCTATGGCCTTATCTATTTTATAGTGCTTATAGCTGTCATCGAGGTCAGCCAGTTTTTCATAATACCCAGCCCGTCTGCCTAATCTGAAATTCAGCCTTTCCTCGTCTGGCAAACTTAGGTACTTATTTATAATATTAAGGCATTTCTCCTTATCCTCAGGCATCTTGCCTTCCACCTCCATCAATAGATTAAGGATGTGGTCGCTTTTAAGGTAGCTGGTAACCCGTAGATTATCGATGAGAATGCCTATTTCCTGTACCACCTCATTTTCTGTTTGTAGCTCAAAGTCTCCATCTTGCAGCTTGAACCATAAAGGCATATCTAGGCAGACATGGAGGCTGCGTAGCCTGATAAAGTCAGGGTTGATTTCATTTAGCACTTTTGCTGTTTCCCTGACATGCTCCTGAGACATTTTCTTGCCTCCTAGGCCAGGCATGACATATTCACATAGAGCAATGCCAGCTTCCTTTACTTTCCTTCCACCCTTGATGTGCTGCTCAGCGGTGGCTCCCTTCTGCATGTAATCTAGCAAGAAATCATAGCCAGTCTCAAGCCCTGTGTGGACCCTATCTAATCCAGCATCTTTAAGCTCTCTTAACTCCTGTAAAGATTTCCTTGCTGAAGTGTGGGAGCGACTGTAGGTAGTTACTCTGTTTAAATCAGGGAAAGTCTTTCTTAGGAAGGTAATCACCTGAATTAGTTCAGGAGTTCTCATGATAAGGGTATTGGAATCCTGGAGGAAAGCGGACTTGCCTCCAGCCCAAAGCCACAAGGCAACATTATGTACACATTGTTCATGCTGAGGCTGACTATAAAGCATTGCCGCCACTTCCCTCACTCCATTGCCATAGCCAGTTCTCCAAGCTATTTCTTTTATGCCATCGCTGATAGCCTTTGCTGCTTCAATATCTTGTAAAATTCCCTCCACTGGCCTTA
>CAZQDF010000087.1:0-6684 GCA_964592065.1 uncultured Dehalococcoidales bacterium
AGAGCAGCGGACTGAAAATCCGCGTGTCAGCAGTTCGACTCTGCTCCTCGGCACACTTATTCTGCTTAACACTTTGCCCCAAAATGCTTAACACTTTCTCGGATGCTGGACGCTTCCCGTGCCTAACCTGTGATAAGTAACTTGCCGATACTCCCATTTCTCTAGCTAATTGTCTTAGAGATGGTCCCTGTTTCATCTTCTTTTACCACCTTTGATTCGGCTCTTTCTCTTAGCTGTAGCCAAGCCTTCCCTAGTTTTCTCCCTTTCAATTCCCCACGTCGAACCCAATATAAATAACTCTCCGATACTCCCAACCTTTCGGCCATGAAGTCTGTGGGATACTCTTTCAGGATAGCTTCTAGGGCCTCTCTTGTGGCCTTTACGATTGACTCTTCGTTGGCCTTTCCCTCTTCTTGAGCTTCGTTTCTTTCTAGCGACTGCTCTGCAAGCAATTCGTCGCGTTCCTTCATCTTCTCACGCCAATCTGGCCCTAACTTTTTCCCTTTCTTTATTTTTCCTTTCTTAAACTGTGACCAATAACTTGGTGAAACCTCGTAGATTTCCGCCATTTTCTTTGATGTCAAGAGTTTAGAAGCTGTCGCCTGTCTGTACACTTCAGGGATTTCTTCCTCCCTCTTCCTCATCTCGAGCTCGCCTGCATATCGTTGCTTCTGTATCCATTCCTCAATTTCCAACTGATAGAATCTAAACCTATTGCTTATCTTGTAGGACGGTACTAGACCTCTTCGCGCCATTCTACGCACAACCTCTTCATTCATACCTAGATATGTCGCCAGTTGCTCCGTAGTCATCATTCCGTTCATGTTTGCCAAGCCCCGCTAACCAACATTGTATCTTCTCTGTTATAGAACATTTAATACTATTTTGCAATACTTTATAGTTCCCAAGCCAGACCAAAATTAAGAAAATAGCTACAAAAATGTCTCCATTTTTCCCACTTGACGGATTTTTAGCTATGTGATACACTTGACATAGAGCGTATGATTGTGCCCAGAAGGTATTCCTCTGGGCTTTTTTATTTCCCCACACTCGCAGGTCGAGCGAGCTGACCAACTTTAATACATCGAGGAGGCATCGTGGAACAAATCTACCGAATTAGCCAACTTGCTGAGGAACTAGGAGTATGTATTCCAACTCTCCGCATCTGGGAAAAGAAGGGGCTTATTCCACAAGTCAGTCGCCATCCTAACGGACGACGCTTCTACACACAACAAGACATGGATACTATTAGGAATTGGTGGCTTCAAAACAGAATTAAGTAGGCATAACCAAAGGTGAAGCAAGGCGCTGAGAATGCGCCTTTTTTTGTGCTTTGAAAAAGGGGGTGACAAACCATGGGCTAAAGTCAATTACTTAAAAAGGTTAACGAGTCTGTGAGTTAGTCTACGATAAGGGATAGGCTCACGAGCAAACCGAGACGCCGAAGAGGCGTCTTTTTTTATGCCCAAAAAATGGAAAAAAAGGAGGTTAAAACCATGAATAAAGTCAATTGCCCTAAATTTGACGACTGCGCCGCTCCCCTCTGTCCTCTGCAACAAAACACCGTAGACAGTGGTATCTGGTATCCGGATGAAGAGATTTGCCGAAGACGGGGTGTTCCAGACTGGATTAGGAAGCAGAAGGCAATAGTAAAGGTTAAAGCTCCAAGTTACAAATATTTTACGGTGGCCATGCTGCAAAGTGTAAGACAGGTTCGCAAGGGCATTGAGGGTATAAACCCCGACCAACCAATCAAGCAAGCCGAAGAGGCAGAAAGGAGATGGATAATGGACAAAAAAGGCAGTCGAGTTGTAGCTAAACAAAACCAGAAACCCCGCCGAGTTGTACCTAACAAGAAGAGTAACTTAGTTTATGCGGGCAAAACCACATATGGAAAGAAAGGAGCTGCAAATGACGCATAAAAAAGAAGAAGCCCCTCGAAGGATGGCACTCCTTCAGAAGGGGCTAGAAGAAAATAGTCACTGTAGCTATTCTAACATCCTTGATAAGAACCTTGTCAAGACGCCAGTCAAAGCCCAGGGCAAGATTATCGGCTATCTGCAAGACCATACTTTCACCAAACGTGTCATAGGCTCGAAGCATAAGCTAAGGAAGCCTCCAGCATGGTGCATTTCCAAAGAAGCGTTCTGTGAGCAAATTATGCCTGACACGAATAATATCATTGTGGAGGACACAGAAAGCGGGCTCATTTATGAATGTCCTACGAAAGTCTTTGCCGAGCACGCTTTTGAGATTCAGAGAGGAGCCTTCGAACCACAACTGGCGCTAACGCTAAACTACTGGAAGAGGCAGAGCAATGGGCATCGCCAGCTCAGCCTATGGAGAGGAAATAGCAATGAGTAGTGAGTCAAAACACATACCAATAGCCAGGAAACTTTGTAAAACATACCATTTCAAGACGCTGGATAAGGTGATTTGCCACTATAACAATAGTGGCTTATATGTGCCAGATGGGGAAGCATTTATCGAACGAGAGGCACAAAAGCTATTGGCCGGCAAGGCATCGAGCTACGTGATAAACGAAGTAGTCAACTGGATTAAGCGTGAGACCTACACTAAGCTATCAGATTTCGACAGTAACCCTGAACTCTTAAATTGCCTAGGCGGCCTTCTCGATATGAGAACCCTAGAACTTCATGACCACACTCCAGACTACCCTTCCTTAATCCAGATACCCGTATTCTATGACTCAAGGTTTGATGCTCCAGCCATAAGTAAGTTTCTAACCGAAATCCTCAAACCGGAGGACATTGACGTTATGCTTGAACTTTTCGGGTATTGCTTACTGAGACAGCTTCCCATCCAGAAGGCCTTTCTGCTTGTAGGTGAAGGGGCGAACGGCAAAAGCACCTTGATTGAGCTATTGAGAGCCTTCCTGGGTAAGAACAACTGCTCTAGTATATCGCTTCAGGAATTGGAGGAAGACAAATTTAAGAAAGCGGAGCTGTTCGGCAAGTTAGCTAACTTATCCTCTGATATACCCTCTAAGGGGATTCACCATATCGGGATTTTCAAAATGCTGACCGGTGGGGACAAAATCACTGCGGAAAGGAAATTCGGACATCCCTTCCAATTCACTAACTTCGCCAAGCTAGTCTTTAGTGCTAATAGACCTCCTAAAATCTTTAACGAGGATACCTTAGCCCTTTGGCGCAGGTTTATTATTATTGACTTCCCGAACATCTTCCTTGATAACATCGCAGATAAGCACCTCTTAGGCAAGTTAACTACCGAGGCTGAGCTTGCAGGATTACTAAACCTGGCATTGCGAGGACTCCAGAGATTACTAGCCAATGGTGTTTTCAGCTATAACAAGACAGTTGAAGACACCGCCGAACGCTATACCATGTTAAGTGACCCCATCCTCAGTTTTGTGAACGACCAATGTGACGTTGATTGTGAGGCCACTACTGATAAGCAAGTCTTATATGATGCCTTTACCCAATACTGTCAAGATGGAAATATTCCCCCTATCTCTAAGGAAAGCTTTGGCAGAAACCTTAAAAATTCACCCACCCTAAAGATTGGCACTACCCGCTCTGGCATTGATGGACACAGGACTTATTGCTGGCGTGGCATCAAAACCAGGGAAAACTTGGATGATTTTCAGCTTTGAGGTCGACGCATTTTAGCTTTGGAATATTCCTAGAAACCCAGGCGTTTTATCCCCTTTTGGCAGAAAATCATAGGCATCATAGGCCAATTTTAGCTTTGATGTCCTATGAGGTCTAGGTTCTCCTTTATTTCCTTTCTCTTTTCTTCATAAGTTAAATTAAATATAAAGACATCATAGACCACCTAGACCCACCCCCCTTTTCAAAGCTAATTTTGTTAAAAAACATAGGACGGAACATAGGACACCTTGAAGTCGTAGCTCAGTAGTTGAGGGAACACCAGGCGAAGCTTTAAGGGATTATTCCTCCTCTTACTTCGACAGCCTTTTTATAGGCTCGGGAAATTTCGAAATACCTCTTTTTTTAGGCTGCGAGAATTGCGAAAATATCCCTTTTTATGGGCTAAGGAAATTCAGAAATAGGCTCTCAAATTCATATGGGAGAGAGACAGGTATCAGAAATTACAGAAGGGGGGGTGGCTTTGGGTTTGGGCGATGGACTCGACGGTATTCTATTTCAGGTTGGCTGGGGGTATAATTGAGTTAAGGGGTGAGAGTGAACAGGATAGTTGTTCTAGTTGCTCTCCTAGTGCTACTAATAGGCTTCGTCCTATCAAACATTACCGACACTGGTGCCTCAATTGCCGATACCAGCGTTCCCGGTAATGAGGTAGCCAACAACCTAAGCGAAGCTGAGTGGGTTGACAAAGCTGATACTCCCAACTCTGGTGGCTACGGTGAAGCTGTGGCTAGTATTCGGAGCAATATCTATATTGTTAGATGCCTTTATGCCAGTTCCACTCCACAATTTTGGTGTTATAACCCAACAACTGACGATTGGAACTCGCTAAGTACCTCTGGACTTCCAATTGGCGCATTCAGAATCTATGGCTCGGAGCCGGATAGCTCGGCGGTTGCTAATGCGGGGAGCAATCAATCTGTCCAAGTCGGCGACATTGTGACCTTTAGCGGAACTGGTACGGATGCTGACGGTTCAATTGCGAAATATGAGTGGGACTTCGATGGCAATGGCATCTATGATTGGAGTAGTGGAACAACTGATGTTACCGGGACATGGAGCGGGAACTGGTGGAGGAGCGATGGGGGCGAAGAAGGTACCCTAACGGCCACTCTCACCCAGAGTGGCAGCTCGTTGAGTGGTAATATGACTATCACAAGCACTACATTTTCATACAGTCAGGACACTACTGTATCAGGAAGTGTTGAGGGTAATGATGTAGTCTTTGGCATTGCTATAGGAGGTAACGGGTCAACAGTAACAATTGATTTTGAGGGCACAGTTTCTGAAGATGGTAACCAAATGAGTGGAACATATTCTATGTCCACGGGTTATACAGGCACCTGGACTGTGACAAGGGAAACTCCATCTCCAGTCCCTACGCTGGACCAAAGCCAGACATCAACCCCAGGAAATACTGGACTGGAAGGCGACTGGTGGCTCTCTCAGGGCTTTATCCCCTCTATGTCGGTCCTGACCTCTGTAGAGGTCTATGTTGGCTCTCCTTTTGCAGATTTAAGTTATCCGCTCACCCTCCAGGTCAGGGGGGATAGCAATGGATTACCATCTGGAAGTGTTTTGGCCACAACCAGTGTCACTATGACCAAAAAGGCATGGGAGTGGATAGCCTTTGACCTACCAGACTTGTCAGTAAATCCAGGCACAAGGTACCACTTAGTACTGCGAAGTATAACTAATTACCACGTGGGGTTAGATTCCACTAATCCATATCCCCATGGGTGCATGGGTTATTCCACCGATGCGGGAGCGACATGGAAATACGGAGGCTATGTCGAGAATTGTGATATGGCATTCAGAACTTATGGCTTGGCCGAGGGAGATATCCTAGCCCACTACCGAGGCTACTCGGGCGACTCCAGCGCCGTTGATACCCCAGACCTGCTCAAAGCTATTAATGACTGGGCGGATGGGATAATTCCCTCCGGCTTCACTCAGGCGATAACGACCCTACAATTGCTTCAGTTGATTGGAGAGTGGGCAGGAGGGGCATAACATAGCAGGCATCCCGGGCTTAACTTTCAAGGCTGCAAGTTGCAGCCAATGCAATTATGCTCAGCCTTCAGATATGATTTAGACCACCTGTCAGCTTTTAGGCACGGCTTCTAGCCTCCGATAAAGCCTCAGGCTATCCTCAAACTTAACTGACCGAGTATATCTCAGCACCATGTCGAGGCTTTCCCAGCCACCAAGTCTCATAATATGTTCCACGTCCAGTCCAGCACGGTGTAGATTAGAAGCAAAGGTTCGCCTAAATGTATGCGGATTGCACTTTAGTCCAGTCTGCTTTTCTAATCTTCTTAGCATAGACACAATGCCTGAAGCATTGACATGCCAGATATTAGCCCCAGTACCATTACTAGAAATCCAGTGCTTTAGCAGTTCGGCGGTTCTTTCAGTGAATGGTGCTTTTCTCTGCTTGTTACCCTTTCCCCAAATGGTTATGGTGTAGTCTTCCCAGTCAATGCTGCTAAGTCTGATGTTAGCTAATTCACTGAGCCTCATTCCACTATCAGCAAAGAGGGAAATAATCGCTTTGTCACGAAGTTCATCAACGTAGTCTATCAAGTAGCTCACTTGCTGTTTGGTGAGACTGGGAAGTATTTGTCTCTCTACCTTAGGAGCATCAACAAGAAGCATAGGATTGTCTTGAGGATTGCAGCCATAACCAGACCTGGCAGAATATACCCAATCATAGAAGGCTCTCAATGCTCTGAAGTAAGCATGCCTACCACCATTGCTACAATGCAGAGAACCAATGAACCGGTTGATGTCCTCAGCCTTGATATCTAATCCAATAACACGGATTGCATGACTTAGGTAGCAATGGTAAAATTGCAAAGTGCTAGGAGAGAGACCCTGCCTGCGGGAGGCAAGGAAACTGCTTAACATGTTGGTATGTCTGGAGGGACTGAAAATCCGCGTGTCAGCAGTTCGACTCTGCTCCTCGGCACATTAAATGCCGAAGTGGCGGAATGGTAGACGCGGCAGTCTCAAAAACTGTTGGGAGGCA
>CAZQDF010000088.1:0-6677 GCA_964592065.1 uncultured Dehalococcoidales bacterium
GAGATATTTTCGAATCCTTCTTTGGCGGCTTTGGAGGAACCCCATTTGGTAGGACTGCCCAACGTGTTCCGCAGAAAGGGGGTAATCTACAAAATTACCTGAGCCTTTCTTTTGAAGAGGCAGTCTTTGGCTGTAAGAAAGAAGTTGAAATAGAGCGTACTGAGATTTGTCCCTCATGCCATGGGATTGGTAGCCAACCGGGAACAAACCCCCAAACCTGCCCTGAGTGCCGAGGCACGGGGCAGGTGAGAAGGGTGCAGCAGAGCATTTTTGGGCGTTTCACTCATGTTACCACCTGTCCTCGCTGTGGCGGCAGCGGCACCGTAATAACCAATCCTTGTACTCAATGCCGTGGGAAGGGGAGGATAAAGGTAAAACGCAAGTTAACAGTGGACATTCCTGCTGGGGTGGATGATGGCTCCGAGATGCTCCTTGACGGCGAGGGGGGTGCTGGTTTATATGGAGGGGTGCCAGGTGACCTCTATATCGCTCTTTCAGTGAAGCCACATAAGATATTCCGCAGAGAAGGAGCAGATATTTTTTATGAGTTGCCCGTGAATGTTGCCCAAGCCGCTCTTGGTGATGAGATAGACGTGCCATCTCTAGATGGGAAGGTAAGTCTGAAGGTGCCACCAGGCACCCAGAATGGAAAATTTTTCCGTCTTAAAGGCAAGGGGATTCCCCACGTTAAGGGCAAAGGTATGGGGGATATGCTTGTCAAAATCCAGATAGTTACTCCTCAACATCTGGATAAAGACCAACGTCGCCTTTTTGAGGAGTTGGCTAAGACATTGCCCCAGGCTAAGTTACCTCAAGACGTCTAGCACAGGTTATTTAATATCATTTGACTCTGGGCCCTTCGCTTCTTGTCATTCTGAGGGAGGGAAGCGACCGAAGAATCTGGAGACCCTTAGCTAGCGCCAGGGTAATAGTTAAGTGCTTTCCTAACGGAAGCCGCTAATAGCTCTCTACTAATTTCTTGAACTTACTCAGCAGTGTTTGATTTAAAGGAAAGCCCTCAAAGAGAATTTGATAAATAAGGTCGATAATAGGCGCCTTCAAATTCAGTTTCTTGGCCAGTTGATGAACTGCCATGGTGGTGGTGACTCCCTCGGCAACTTGTGACATAGAGGCAGATATTTCAGACAGGGAGCGACCCTTAGCTAGCTCGTAGCCAACGTAGTGATTGCGGCTGAGAGTGCTGGAGCAAGTCGTTATCAAGTCGCCCAAACCGGCCAATCCGTAAAAAGTGCTAGCTTCAGCTCCTAAACTTACTCCTAAGGAAACAATCTCATTCCATCCCCAAACAATGAAGGCGCCTTTAGCATTGTCACCCAAACTCAACCCATCTATCATCCCGGCGCCCAGAGCTATAATGTTTTTCAGGGCTCCGCCTAATTCAACTCCGACGACGTCATCACTGGTAAACAAGAGAAATTTTGCTGAGCACATCAACTCCCGTGCTCTTTCGGCGATGGCGATATCTTTAGAGGCGATTATGGAAGCAGCCGGCAAGCCCTGGGAGATTTCTCTGGCTAGGTTGGGACCGGAGAGAACACAAATTTGATGCTTCAGGGCAGGAACAACTTCCTCCTCTATCACTTGAGACATTCTCTTGCCACTATCTGTCTCTAATCCCTTGGCGGCGCTCATCAGCAACATCGAGTTGGTTAGATAATCCTTGGTTTGACTGACATTTTGTCTCAATTTTTGAGAGGGAACTGCCCAAATTACCAGGTCAGTCTCGCGTAGGGCATCTTCGATGTAGCTAGTAGAAGAGTAGCTGTGTGTTCTTTGCTGCAATTCTTCAGCCTCCGCCTCACTTCGCGCCCACAGCTTTACTGCTACCCCTTTGCTACTCAATAGAGTGGCTAAAGTATTACCCCAAGTGGTATTGCCTATGATAGTAGCTTTGGCCATGGTTAGAGGATAATTTACCGGTCTGGCCCTTTCACCATAATTTGCGTTCTGTGCCCTGTTGTAAACGCTTTATGTTGCCCTGATGCTGGTAGACAAGCAGTGCTATAACTACCAAGCCGTAAGCTAGATAAATAGGGGGAAAATTGTAAATGATAGTTAGAGGTACCATCAGGCACCAGGCAGCTAAGGCTCCAAGTATAGAGCCCATGGACATTTGTTGGCTGCGTAAGGCTGAAACGGCGAGAACTTCGGCACCAAATATACCTGCTGGAGGGCAAATAGCAAATAACGTGCCAAAATAAGCAGTTACACCTCTGCCACCTTTGAACTTGGCAAATACGGGCCAATTATGTCCTGCCACTACAGCCAGGCCAGCTATGACTTGAGCTGCTTGCCAATGAAGAAAAAAACTACCAACGGGCAAAATATCACTGCCCACAATTGCCTTGGCTAGTATAACTGCCCCAGCAGCTTTGACTACATCAAGAATTAAGGTTAAGATTCCAAATTTGGTTCCTGCAGTTCTCATTACATTAGTGGCCCCGGTCTTGCCGCTTCCATGCTTCCTGACATCAATACCCTTTGTGAGTTTGCCTATTATTAGGCCGAAAGGAATGGAGCCGAGAAGATAGGCAATGATTACCACAGCAAGAAATTTAGCTACTATCATGCTCTTGCTTGTCCCTTTTTATCGCTCTTATGGGCAGCCTTGGTGAAAATTAACTGCACAGGAGTGCCATAAAAACCAAACTTTCGGCGAAGCTTGTTCTCCAGGTAACGCTGATAGGAAAAATGAACTAGCTGCGGGTCATTAACTTGCAGAATGAAAGTTGCAGGTCGAGATTCGTCTTGATAGACTTGAGCAATATGCAACCGCTTCGAACCCTTGCGAGGTGTGAGGTGGCTGCTTATCGCTTCTTTAACCACTGCGTCAACTTCTGATTTTGGCAAACGCTTCTGCCTTTCCAGCCATACTTGCCAAGCTTGAGGGAAAACTTTGTTTATATTTTGCCCTAACTTGGAAGAAATGTAAATAACAGGTGCATAAGACATAAACTTAAGTCGCTGCTCTAGATGCTGCTTAAATTCTCGCCTCTGTGTCTGAGGAACTAGGTCCCATTTATTAACCAGCAGCACTATGCCCTTGCCAAGGCCAACAATATAACCAGCGATGTGCATATCTTGAGCAGTAATGAATTCAGAGGCATCAACCAGTAGTAAGGCAATATCACAGCGATTAATAGCCTGAAGAGCACGAAGCAGGCTATAATAGTCCACTCCAACACCGACTCGCCCACGTCGTTTAATACCAGCGGTATCAATAAGTAAGATTTTCTTATCATCCCAGTGGACTACAGCGTCAAGGGAGTCGCGGGTCGTGCCCGGAGACTCGTGGGTAATAGCTCTTTGGCTTCCCAGCAGGGCATTTAGCAGCGTTGACTTACCCACATTAGGTCGTCCCACAATGGCTAGTTTTGCCTCTTCTGGCGCTACAAAGCTGGGAGGTGATGGGGGGAGGAAGGCTAGCATAGCATCCATTAGTTCTTCTATTCCTAGATTATGATAAGCGCTAATAGCTATAGGCTTACCCATGCTGAGGTGATAAAAATCAGCCATCTGGTTTGTTTGTTTGGCAGAATCTATCTTGTTCACTGCTAGGACCACAGGCTTGTCGGTGGCACGCAATATATCAGCTATTTCCTCATCGGTGGTAATGACTCCCTGGCGAGCATCTACCAGGAAAATGATGGCATCTGCTTGAGCAATAGCAGCTTCTACCTGTTGCTTGACCATTTCATCCAAAACTGTGGATGTCTTTGCTTGCCATCCGCCAGTGTCAACCACGAGTAGCTCTCTTCCCTGCCACGAGGTGGAAGCGAAAACACGGTCTCGGGTAGTTCCTGGTAAATCGGCGATGACGGCCAGGCGTTTACCTGCTAGGCGGTTAAGCAGGGTAGACTTGCCCACATTAGCCCTGCCCACAATAGCTATAATGGGTATTGTGCCGCCTCTCATTGCTCCTTCCCTTCATTCACCCTGGCGAAGCGCTTTGGCCAGCAACGCTTTTTGCAGGTGGAGCCTGTTTTCTGCCTGGTCGAAGACTATTGACCTTGAATCGCCCAGCAATCCCGCAGAAATTTCCTCACCAGGATGGGCTGGCAAGGGATGCATAAACAAGGCGTCTTGCCTGGCTAAGGCTAATAATTCAGCGCTTACCTGATAGCCCTGAAAAGCAAGGCGGCGTTCTACTTCTGCTTCCTGACCCATGCTAATCCATACATCGGTATATACGATATCAGCACCTTTAACCGCCTCACGAGGCTCATTAGTTAGCCGAATTTGACTGTCGCTAAGGGCAGCAAATTCTCTGCCCTGCTTTAATAGCTCCTTCTTAATTTCGTAACCGGACGGAGAAGCAATATGGAAATTCATGCCTGTAAGTGAAGCAGCCAGAAGCAGGCTGTTAGCTACATTATTGCCATCGCCAATGAAGGCCAAGTTTAAGCCAGAGAGCCTGCCTTTCTTCTCGTATATTGTAAGGAGGTCAGAAAGTGCCTGACAGGGGTGCTCTAAATCGGAGAGTGCATTGATTACAGGCACAGATGAATTCTCAGCTAAAACGCGCAAGGTCTCCTGGGAAAATGTGCGGGCAGCAATTCCATCAACATAGCGGCTGAGCACTCGAGCTACATCAGGCACTGGCTCTCGCTTGCCCAAGCCTACTTCATCCGGAGAAAGATACATGGCATATCCGCCCAGCTGGTACATAGCTATTTCAAAGCTAACCCTGGTTCGTAAGGAAGGCTTCTCGAAGAGGAGAGCCAAGGCTTTTCCGGGAAGAAGGCCTGATGTATCCTCCTGCTTCATAATTAAAGCTTGCTCTATGAGTTGCTCGATTTCCTCACGGCTAAGCTCGGATACTGAAAGTAAATCTCTTTTCATCTATGGCCTCAGGGCTATGACGGTTGGAAAACAGCTTTAGTATATCATGCCCGTCAGGTAGTATAATAGATTGAGATGCTTGAGAAAGAGAAGCCATTGTTGTTGCTTTTTGATGGCAATGCTTTAGTGCATCGTGCCTTTCATGCTCTGCCTCCGCTAACGGTATCCAAAACCGGGGAGATGGTAAACGCTGTTTATGGTTTTGCCGCTACCTTGCTCAAAGTGCTTGCTGAATTTAAGCCTGCTCATTGGGCTGTTGCCTTTGACCGTCCTACTCCAACCTTCAGGCATGAAATGTTTGAGGAGTACAAGGCACAGCGTCCCAGCACACCAGACGAGCTGAAAGGCCAGATAAAACGAGTCCACCAACTGGTGGAGACCTTCCATATCCCCATCTTTGAAATTGATGGCTTTGAGGCTGACGATGTTCTGGGCACCCTAAGTAAGCAGGCTAATGAGCAGGGCATCCAGAGCATTATCGTTACCGGAGACAATGACATGCTTCAAGCGATATTGCCGACGGTGAAAGCCCTCGTCCCCAGGCGAACCTTTACCGATACTATTCTTTACGATGAAGAGGCGGTCCACCAAAAATATGGCATAAAGCCGGGACAAATCACTGACTTTAAGGCACTATCTGGTGATGCTTCAGACAACATTCCAGGTGTACCGGGTATTGGTGAGAAAACAGCCGCAAAGCTAATTCAGCAGTTTGACAGCCTGGAGGGAATCTATGAGCATATTGAGGATGTAACTCCAAGTAAACTGCAAACAATGTTGCGCCAATATCAATCTCAGGCTTTTCGAAATAAAGAATTAGTCACCATAGTCAGAGATGTTCCTATCAATCTAAACTTAGAAACTTGTCAGGTGAGCACATATGACCGAGATGAAGTGGTAGGGCTTTTCCGGGAACTTGGGTTTATTAACTTGCTTCCCAGGTTGCCGCAAGAAATAGGTGAGACGGCGGGCATAAAGGAAGCTAATTCTAAGGGCATTTATCGAATAGTAAATACCGAGACAGGTCTAAATGAGCTTATTAGCCAGCTAGAAAGAGTAAATGAGATAGCCATTGATATTGAAAGCACCCTCACCCCTTCCTTCTCCCTTGAAAGGAGAGGGATTAAACGTGAGGGCTTGTCGGCAGAACTGGTGGGAATGACGGTATCACCGACTTTAGGGAAGGCATTTTATATACCTTTAGGGCACCGTGGCTTGAATCAGCCTGAGCAACTGCCATTGGCTCAGGTCTTAGCTGGGCTAAGACCAATGTTAGAAAATGTGAGTACCCACAAAATTGCCTATGATGGCAAGCATATTATCAGCGTGTTAGCTAGCTATGGGATAGAAATTAAGAATTTGAATTTCGACCCGATGATTGCCGCTTATCTCCTTGGGGAAAAGAGCCTGGGCCTTAAAGCGCTTGCCTTTAACAGATTAGGCATTGAAATAATGCCCTTCAATGAGTTGATAGGCACAGGTAAGGGGCAAAGCTCGATAGCTATGCTAGAGGTAGAACAAGTTGCTGACCATGCTTGCACTGACGTGGATATCCTGTGGAGTTTAAAGGAGAGTTTACAGGATGAGCTACACCAGCAAGGGCTGTGGAAACTCTTCAGTGAAGTGGAAATGCCTCTGGTTCCAGTGTTAGCGGCTATGGAGAGGAATGGCGTTCTCCTGGATGCTGATTTGCTTCGTAAAATATCTCTGGAATTAGGTCGGGAAATACTAAAACTGGAGACGGAAATCTACAGTAGCGTGGGACATGAATTCAATATCAATTCCCCGCAGCAACTGGGCAAGATGCTCTTTGA
>CAZQDF010000089.1:0-6640 GCA_964592065.1 uncultured Dehalococcoidales bacterium
TTAATATCATTACTAATCATACCCCGAGTGTTACCCATGTATCTCAGCCTCCGCACGGAGTGACAAATGAAGCCAAATGGGGTTCATCCGATGGGTATGTAAGTGAGAGAAAACAGGGCAGATTAAATGTTTCCAGGTACTATATTGCATGGCTGCGTTATTCCAGACATAATATAGGTTGTGCGATATGCTATGAGATACAAAGTCAATATTAAGAAAACTGATGAGAGTTATGCTGTTTGCTGTCCTGGATTGCCTGGTTGCTGGTCACAGGGACAGACAGAAGAAGAGGCGCTGGAGAATATAGATAGAACACGCCATGCGGGCTTACTTAGAAACTGTTGAGAAGGTTTCAAGCAAAAATAAAGAGTTGCGTTATGTAGAAGTAGGGTAAAATATGCCCAAATTTCCGGCTGGCTGGAATCGCAAAAGATGCCGGGCTCAGGCATCAAGGAGTTCAAGAAGCTAATACGAAGGTTGCTGTGAATTCAGGAAAAGAGTATAAAGAGGAGCTGAAAGAACATGTTGGAGAAATCCCTCTTTGGTGAGCTAAACTTGCATATTGTGGCAAAGCTGAGGAAGGACTAAGGCCCTTGAAGATAAGTAAAGCAAGCCGGTGGATTTTGACCACTGGCATTCTGGCTATTCTTCTCATCACCCTTGGTGTTACGTATTCACGCCAGAAGACAGAGCAAGGCGAGCTAACAGCCAATATAGCCCAAACTCAACAGACCTTCACGATATACAGCAAACAAACGGCTGAATATACAACGGAAAAGAATGACCTTGAAGCGAGGCTAAATGAAGCTAATTCACGAATTGCCAGTGCCAAGGATAAATTCCGCCAACACACTCATACTCAAGCTATAGAAATTAACGAGATATTGTTCCAGGCTGCTAATAGTGCCGCTGTGACCATAACCGAGCTTGTCTCTTCACCGCCTGAAGAAGAGGAGCTAAATGGCATTACTTATCAGGTCTTTTCTATTGACATCACTGCCAAAGCATCTGCTAGAGAGATAGTTTCATTGCTCAACTTCAACAATAAGATAAGTGACGGATTCTCTACTGCCGCTATAGAATCGGTGGAGATAATTGTCCCCCCAGAAGCGGAGGAAGAAGATGAGAGCGAAGAAATGCCAGCAATGAAATTGCGGCTAAAAATTTATGTTTATGAAGGCGAATAAGAATGGCTACTACAATCTACATAGATGACTCAGCTATCTGGGTGCTGGTAGTTAGAGGAAGGAAAGTACGAAGCTGGGCAACTGTGCCTCTGGAACCAGGCCTGGTTAAGGACGGGCTTATCTTAGATGAGGATGCCATAGCCAGGAAAGTGAGAGAGCTTCAGCGAGCTGAGCACATAGGCGACAGAAAGGTTATCGCTGCCATCAGCGGCATCAACTGCCTTTACCGCTCACTCACGCTTCCCGAACTACCCAGGGATTTATTACCTGAGGCAGTAAGGAGGGAAGCGGGCAGAGCTCTAGGAGTCCCCTTAGAACAACTTTATCTCTCCTGGCAAGCTCTTCCCTCAGCGAAAGGGGAGACTCTGATTTACCTGGCAGCTTCACCAAGGAATTCCGCCGATGCCCTAATCTCAGCATTACGCAAAGCAGGATTGAATCCCTATCTCATAGACTTAAAGCCTCTGGCCCTGGCCAGAACCATCACGGAGTCCAGAGCCATTATCATTGACCTCCAGCCCAGCAGTTTCGATGTCGTAGTTATGGCAGAAGGAATTCCCCATGTTACACGTAGCCTATCCTTGTCTCAGGAAGCTTCACTGGAGGAAAAAATTCCCACTATCGTAGGGGAATTGGATAGAGCCATCACTTTTTATAACTCCGGTCACAAGGATAAGCCCATTGAGGATACTGTGCCTTTATTGGTGAGTGGGGAGCTTGCCGAACATGAGGATGTTTGGAAGCTCTTAGCAGGCAGAGCACGACGTCCTGTTCAAACATTACTCCCACCCATGGAATCACGCGAAGGTTTCCCCTCAAACCAGTATACCACTAACCTTGGCTTGGCTCTCAAAGAGTTGGCTCCAGAGAAAGGAGCCGCTTATTCTCTGGTTAATCTCAATGCCCTTCCAGAGGTTTACATTCCCAAACCTCGTCCCGTATCCGAGGTTCTCTTTGTTCCCACTATTATAGCTGGTATTGCTCTGGTGGCTCTGGGTGCTTTCCTCACCATCCCCAACTTTCCTTATACCACCGCCTTGCGCGCTGAGCTAGCAGTCACAAACCAGAGGGTCACCTCCCAGCTTGCCCAGACCACCGATATACGCAATGCAATACCCGCACTTCAGGAGCAAGTTTCCTCGGTTGAGGCGATTACTGATGCCTTCACTACTACGTTTAGCGACTTTGCTCCTGGGCGTGATGAAATCAATGGCGATTTAAGCCAGATAAATCATTGCTTGCCTGCAGCGGTGGATTTAGAAGGTGTAACTCACAGTGGCCATACCCTGACAGTGAAAGGCTCAGCCGATGATGAGGATGCTGTCTTCCGCTACGCTAAAGATTTGAGAGCTACCGACAGATTCGCCCTGGTGGTCATCACCGATATGCATCAGGAGGAATACCTCATGGGCTTCACCCTAACGCTTACCAAATAACGATAATTACTCAGTGTCCTGTGAACTTAGAAATCCTGAATGCCAAAATCCGAAATACCAAAGCATTAAGAGTTTTGAATTTAGATATTTGGATTTGTTTAGGGTTTAGTGCTTAGGATCTGGAATTCCCCGCATCGCACCTAGTACCAAAATATACCCTTCACCAGGACTAAAAGGCTATTGAAATATAAAGGGCTTATGTTAAGCTTGAAAGTAGAATAATGGAAAATATTGTTGATTTGCTACGGCTAGCTAATGAAAACGGCGCCTCCGACCTGCATCTGGTAGTCAATGCGCCACCTATGCTGCGCATAGATGGCAGTCTGGGTCCTGCAGATGGAATGCCTCTGGTGTCTCCCGAGGAAATAAGCCAGTCCTTTATGCAGCTAACCACACCGGAGCAAAGGGAGGAATTTCAGCATACCCTGGAGCTTGATTTTGGCTATACTCTACCTGGTGTGGGCAGGATTCGCTGCAATGTCGCCCAGCAGCGCGGAGCTATCAGTTTTGCCCTGCGCCTTCTATCGCCTGTAATTCCCACTATAGACGAGCTGGAACTGCCTCAGCTATGCAAGGAGCTAGCCTTGAGACCCAGAGGCCTGGTGATAGTCTCTGGACCTACCGGAAGCGGTAAAACCACCACCCTGGCAGCTATGGTCCATCACATCAATGCCAGTAGAGCCTGCCATGTGGTTACCATTGAAGACCCCGTAGAATATAACCACCCTAATTTCAAATCAGCCATTACCCAGCGAGAGCTGGGCACAGATACTTTGTCCTTCGCCCAAGCCCTGAGGCATGTATTAAGGCAAGACCCGGATGTCATACTCGTCGGTGAGATGAGAGATTTAGAGACCGCTGCCGCTGTGCTTAACGTGGCGGAAACAGGACATCTGGTGCTTACTACCGGCCATGCTCCCAGCGCGGCCCAGGCCATGGAAAGAGTCATAGACTTATTCCCACCCCATGAGCGTTACCTGGCTCAGGCAAGATTAGCCTCCCTGATTATTGGCGTCTTATGTCAGACTTTAGTGCCACGGGCCGGTAGCTCCGGAAGAATGGCCGCTGTGGAAATAATGCTCGGTAGTGCGGCAGTGAAAAACCTCATCCGCGAGGGGAAAATTTATCAACTTCCCAATATCATTCGTACCAGCAATCAAGACGGCATGCAGACTCTGGACCAAGCCTTGCTTAACCTCTACTCCAAGGGAATCATCACTGGCGAGAGCCTGATAAGATTCTGCAATGATAAAGACGAGATAGAGAGAACCATGAAGAAGGTGCCTATTTAAGCCACTGCCCGTGCCAGCTATTCCTAGCCTAGGTAAATTTGCCTGGTACTTTGAAATTGGCTTTAGTCCCACAAGTTGAGGTTCACACCAAGCTGCACCACCATCCTTTGTCCCAGAGACTAATGACTAGGGACTAATTATCACCTCGCCAGGATAAATTGGTGTTTGGAACCCTGTCTCTTGCTAGCTACAGGCGAAGCGTGACAATCCTTGTTGCAAATCCTTCGCCTCCTGTCATTCTGCCCCTGAACGAAGTGAAGGGGAAGAATCTCATATTGCTCAGGGCAAACGGAACGATCCGGTGACAGGCCATTCGTGGAGTTTGCTTCGGCTATGCCTCGCAACCGCTTGTGCTCCTCGCAATGACACGTCCCTTGCCAAATAAAGGGTGGTGATGGGAGGGCAATGCCCTTTGACGAAAAACAAAAAGCCCAGCGGCAAGGCTGCCTTCACCACCAGGCTTCGGGTTTCTCCTCCTGATAAATTGGTTTGCAAGTTTGAATAAGCGGGGCATTGGGATAATAAGGTGTTATAAATTCAGCCATTCTTCCAAGGAAATCTTCCTTCCTATGCTATGTTCCACTTCTTTAATAAGCATCTTAAGCTGGGGTACAGAATACTCAGCATTGCTTGGAATCACCAAGGTGTGTCCCATGTCGCATATAAAAATGATGCCCACCTGCTTCAGGTGGGCTAAAACCTAATCTGCTTAATTTCTTTATGAAAACTCTTCTTTTGCATGGTGCCCATCTAGCCATGGGCAGCAGTTTCCTTCAGAATTGGTATCCCCTTGTTCAAGTCTACTTCATCTATGATGGGCAGTTGGTCACCATGCCTTATCTTAACCAATAGCCAGCCTTCGAGAACCGACTTCAATTCATTTTGGCAGGCATAAAGCGTTTTGCCAAAGGCAATTGTCCCCGCACATTGAGGAATCTTACCGCAATATCTGCCATCTTCTAGCTTATCATACACTGCTTTGCTTATAGCCCTATCTATGTATTCGGTAAGCATAGCCACCCTCCACAGCAATTCTAATATAGCTGGCCAGCACTGTCAAAAGGGCAATCACTGATAATAAACCCCGGCGGCAAAGCTACATCACCGCCAGGCTTCTTCATTTTTGTCAAGGCAAGGGTTTCAGCCCACAGCGAAAGTCAAAGTATTACACAGCCACGTCGATTGACATTGCTTCTACCGATGGCTCAGGTATTGCTATATTCTCCTCCCTCAACCCTTGGAGATGGAAAGTTATAGCCTCTTTCATATTGTCCATTGCCTCTGCCACAGTTGCTCCTGTAGCAATGCAACCAGGCAAATCAGGGCAATAAGCTGAGTAATTAGTTACACTCTTCTCTACGATTATGGCGTATCTGGACATCTTCCCCCTACTTCAAGCTAGCTTGTTTTAGAACACTGTTCAAAGTGCCTTTGCCAATTCCATGGTTCAAATGGCCTGATATGGTAACTAATCCTTTCTTCACCGAATGCTTATATTGTCTATGATCTCCCTTCATTCTCACCAGGTGCCAACCATCTCCTTTTATTAGCCTAATCACCTCTCTTACTTTCACACGTTTAACAAATTATAACCGAAATTCAGACGCTTGCCAATCCAGGTCATAATACCTTTTGCAATCATATAACTGTTGTTGCACTACAAGACCGACCTTAAATAATAGAGCCCAGCGGCAAAGTTGCCTCACCACCGTCAAGCTTGCCTTTCCACCCTCACGCCCCTTGCCAAATAAAGGGGGTTGAGAGGAGGGCCTCCTTTCTATTCCCCCTCCCTCTCCCTTCGGAGGGAGAGGATTCAGGTGAGGGGGAAATTAAGCCTCGCCCGATGAATGACGAAGCAAAGTAAGAATGCTTAACAAGTTAGCCATAAGTTGGCAATTGCTGCTATAATTCAAGGGAATAGGAGATACTTGAAGATGTTAGACATAAAGAAAGAATATGTCATCACAGATGACAATAGGAAGAAGGCAGTGTTAATAGATATAGAAACGTTTGAAAGGATAGAGGAAACCCTAGAAAGTTACGGACTTGGGAAGTATATGGAAGAGGTTAAGAATGAGGACGCTCTATCCATCAACGATGCCACTGCATACTATGAAACCTTAAAAAAAGAGTAGCATGATAACCTGCCTTTATAAGAAGGCCTTTTTGAGAGATTCAGCAAAATTACCTTTGCCTTATCGGCACCAAATCGAAGAATTAGTGTTTGAGAAAATTCCTCAGCTTGATAGCATCTTTGCCACACCAAATATAAAGAAGATGAAAGGCTATCACAACTATTACCGGATAAGAGTAGGTGATTACAGAATAGGATGTGAGGTTAAAAAGGCTAATCATGTTATCTTCTATAGAGTCAAAAGCAGAAATGATATCTATAAACTTTTCCCCTAACCACCTTTGCTAGCTACAGCCGAAGCGTGACAATCCTTGTTGCAAATCCTTCGCCTCCTGTCATTCTGACCATGAACGAAGTGAAGGGGAAGAATCTCATATTGCTCAGGGCAAGCGGAACAAGCTGGTGACAGGCCCTTCGTGGAGATTGGTTCGGCTAGGCCTCGCAACCGCTTGTGCTCCTCACAATGATATAAAGGACACGCCCTGCAATGAAAAGAAAGTCTGTCGGCAAAGCCGTCTTCATCGCCAAACTCTGGTTTTCTTTCACCCTCACCCTATCCCTCTCCCCTGGAGGGAGAGGATAAAGGAGGGG
>CAZQDF010000090.1:0-3280 GCA_964592065.1 uncultured Dehalococcoidales bacterium
GAGATGGATGTACATTTCTACTCACTTTCTCCCCAATCAGAGGAGACATTGCATTCATAATCTCATCATATTGAGGCTCCAAACCTAGATTGAAGACCTTGACATTAGCATCTAGCACCGTCTTGGTATTGGGGTTATCCTCCAGATTTTCTACCTTGTTGCCATTGATATAAAGATTGTGCTTAATCTTTGCCTGGCCTTCCATATATTGCTCTCCAGTTCTCAAAGCCACGATATCTTCACCTCCTAGTTTAATTTTAGCTGTCTAGCCATTTCCATGCTGCCTTAAACCTTTGGCTTCGCAATGTTACCAGCCTCATTAGTGAGCTAATGCACAAGCCCGCTGGCGGTCCCCACCATTATATTCTCTCCACGTTGGTTCAGGGCTGAGATATCCAAAGTCAGCCTGACTGCATCCCCCTCAGCTACCTTCTCTCGAACAACCCCTTTGATAGTCACCTCATCTTCTGGGTAAACGAAGCCGAGAAAGGAAGCAGAGAGCTTTGCTCCAAGGTACTCTTTACCAAAGAACTTGATGACGAACTCCCCCATATACTCAAGATATTGGCAGCCCGCTTCGATTGGTGCACGAAGGTTCAAATCATGGGCAGATGGGTAATCGTTATGGAAGGTCTTACTCTTCGGCCAAGGCTGGAAAATGCGCCCCTTGTCTAGGGTCCACTTCTTAGTGAAAGGCTCAGTCTCAAATCCAACTGGAGTATCCTTACTGGCGGTGACTTTCATCGGCCGAAATGCAGTAGGGTCCTCTTCAAAATGCATAGCTGTCGTTTTATATTTCTCCTTAGCTAGTCTTTTCCTCAGGCTGAACAACGATAGGCCAAGCGTTTCTTACTCTCATACGAACGATCTCTTTTCCATCCTCATCAACGACTAGATGCTCGGTCACAATCCAATCCCTTCCCCTCCTAGAGTACTTCTCCACTGGTTTGCCTGTCATCCTGAGCTTCTTTCCTACCTTGATGGCGTTGATAAATTCGTATTCATGCTTGTTATGAACAACAGCACCGGGAGGATTGATCCCCTTTTGCTGTACGCCATAGTGGCCGTAGATCTGCATGAGTGTCTGCATTGCGAGGCAGGTTGGTGTGCCGATACACCCTCCCCACGGGGAATTCTCCATATACCAAGGATTGTAATCATCGTTAGCCCAGGCATACATATCTCTATCTTCCTCAGTGAAGGTGAACTCTAGAGGCTCAAACTCTTCGCCTATTTTGATGTTATCCGTTGTTAATTTTTTCTCTTTCTGCTGAGCCATGAGCTGAAGGTGACTCTCTATCACCTCACGGCAACTTGAGTAACTGAAGCTTTTCTCCATCTCCTACCCCTTTTGGGATTACCTATATGATTTTAGAGGTTGTCCGAAAACTTCCATTCTGTCTATCCTTAAAGCCGTAATACCCCTTCTCTCTTTAGCGTTTAGTGTATTGGGGTGCCTTGCGGGCTCGCTTAAGTCCGTATTTCTTACGTTCTTTAATTCTAGCATCCCGAGTAAGAAAGCCTTCTTTACGCAACATAGGTTTGAACAGCTCGTTCTCCTTGGCCAGAGCTCGAGCAATACCATGGCGGATGGCTGCAGCCTGGCCATTCACCCCGCCACCATTTACCTTTATGGTAACATGGAACTTGTCCATGGTATTGGTAGCCAGAAAGGGATGCTCAATCATATGGCGATGCTCAAGGCGAGGGAAAACCTCCTCGTAAGGTCTATCGTTAATGACTATGCCTCCGCTTCCGGAAAAGAGCCTGACTTGAGCTATAGCACATTTGCGTTTGCCTGTTCCCCAAACATAAGTTTTTTCACCCATTAATCATTACCTCCCAAATAATTTGAATCCTAAATTCTAATCTTTTAGGATTTCGATATTAGTATTTAATGCTTCTTTGTATTAGCAGGGGTGGGGATGCTCACTTCCAGGATAAACTTTGAGTTTCTTAAACATGGCTCTACCTAAACGATTCTTAGGTAACATGCCTCTAACCGCATGTTCAATTACGCGGGTGGGGTGCTTATCAAACATCTCTTTAAATGTTGGACTCTTTAGGCCGCCAGGATATCCAGAATGCCTGTAATAAATCTTTTGCTCAGCTTTCTTGCCAGTTACCTTAACTTTAGCAGCATTAATTACCACGATGTAATCTCCAGTATCAATATGGGGAGCATAGATTGACTTATGCTTACCCATGAGCAAATTGGCTACCTGGGATGCCATTCTTCCCAAAGTTTTATTCTCAGCATCAACTACCCGCCACTCGTGCTTGATATCTTTAGCTTTAGGGCTATATGTTTTCATCTCCTACCTTTCGCATCCCTGGAGGCTTTGCCTAGGGGTTTAGAATAGTTGACTTTGGTGAGCCATAAACCAAGGGCAGGGGCTGTAGGGCTAGCTGAACCTAAATTTCTTGCTTCCATAATATCACGAAAGTCTCCAATGCTTATCTTGCCTAGGCCCAGCCTCATCAAGAGACCTATAGTATTACGTACCTGGTGGGGTAGGAAGGAATTGGCCACCACTCGAAAAACAACAAAATCTCCCTTTTTGTCAACCTTTGCTTCGTGAATGTTGCGCATCGTGCTTCTGGCATCGTCCAAAGAAGTGGCGAAGGAGACAAAGTCATGTTCGCCTTGGATAAGCAAGCATGCCTCGTTCATCGCTTCTGTGCATAGTGGCTGTGGTACAAACAAAGCGAACCTCTGACTAAATGGCGATCGGGTATCGTTATTCAAAATATAATAGCGATACTCTCGGCTCAGAGCGTCGCGTCGAACATTAAAATCGTTGCTGGCCTTGTGAGCTGCTTTGACTGCAATATCCCTGGGTAAGTAGTAGTTTAATGCTTTAACTAACGCTATGGGAGATAATTCGGGCTTGGCCCAAAAAGCCACTACTTGTCCTTCAGCATGCACACCGACATCAGTCCTACTAGCTGCCATAGCTCGACTACTTTCTCCACAAAAATTTTTTATAGCTTGCTCCAGCTCACTCTGAATGGTAGGCAAGCTAACTTGCCATTGAAATCCATGGTATCGTGTGCCATCATACTCTATGAGCAGAATATATTTTTGTGGCTTATAGCCACAACTTGTTTCTCTACTAATTAATGTAATTCCCCTTTTTTTCGTGCTTTAGCGCGAAAACTACTTAAGCAATTGGATTTGAATCATAGGAGCATTATCGCCAAGGCGAGGCGCTAACTTCGCTAAGCTTGTATAGCCCCCAACCCGGTCGGTATATCCCGGAGCAATTTCATTAAATAG
>CAZQDF010000090.1:3380-6621 GCA_964592065.1 uncultured Dehalococcoidales bacterium
GAAATACCTGCTCGTTTTAAACTGTTGTAAGGGCGGGTTGATAAATTTAATTCCTCCAAGGGAGTATTGTATTGGTCAGGCTGAAGGAGTAAAACGCCTCCTACCTGTGCTTCCTCTGCTGTTGGAACCTGGAGATCCCTAAAGGCGGTAAAGTGATTAACTAAGATGGCGGCACCTTGACTAAATGCTTCCCATGGGGGAATAGTGCCATCAGTCCAAATTTCTAAGATGAGTCTGTCTGGGCTTTCCTCTTGACCAGGTCTGATGGGTTCTACAGAGAAATTGGCCTTTTGCACTGGTGTAAAAATGGCGTCTACTGGTAGTGCTCCTACGGGTAAGTCGTCAGTCGCTTTAGCTGGCACATAACCTTTCCCCAATCCCACATTAAGTTCCACGTAAAGCTTAGCCTGGGAAGAATCCAAAGTAGCTAGGTGAAGCTCGGGATTAGCAATACGAAAGTCAGTTGTGGGTTTAATATCGCCAGCACAGACACTGCCTTCCCCCTCTGCTTCTAAGGTCAACTTCCCTGGCTTATGAGAGAGGGGACAGAGCCTAAGTTCCTTGATATTAAGTAAGAATTCCAGGGCATCCTCTTTAACATAAGGGATGGGGGCGAATTCGTGCTGAATCCCTTCTATCTTGACCCATGTGACTGCGGCACCAGGTAGAGAGCTAAGAAGCACACGTCGCAGTGTGTTGCCTAAGGTGATGCCGGAACCTGCCTCTAAAGGCTCGGCAAGAAAACGACCATAATTACCAGCACTTTCAACACAACTTACATTGGACATAGGCAATCTAATGATATATCACCTCGAATAATATTCAATAATAGCTTTCCCGTTGAACTTAGCCTCAATATCGTCCTTACTGGGTAAGGTTGAAACGCTGCCTGTCATTTCTTTTTCATCTAAGTTTAACCAACTCGGGATAATCTTTCCCTTGACTTTCTCAACTACCGCTTTATAATATTCGGTTTTAGTGCTAGCTTCCCGCCATCTGATAACATCTCCCGACTTTATTAGGAAAGAAGGTATATCGGTTTTGTGTCCGTTAACAAGGATATGACCATGCCGAGTTATTTGCCTGGCTTGGGCTCGTGAGTCGGCAAAGCCCAAGCGATAAACCACATTATCCAATCGCCTTTCTAGCAGTATGAGAAGGCCTTCTCCAGCAGCACTAGGAGTTCTTTCTGCCCCAGCAAAAAACCTGCGAAATTGTCGCTCTAGAACGCCATAGCTAAAGCGGACCTTCTGCTTTTCGCGCAATCGAAGTCCATAATCGGAAACCTTGCGCTGCCGAGTCTGAAAACGCCCTCTAGTAGGAACAGTTCTCTTCTCTAAGGGACATTTAGGAGTGGAGCACTTCTCCCCTTTAAGCATGAGCTTTTCACCGAGATACCGACACAGGTGACAAACAGGTCCTGTGTACCTTGCCATTTTTATACCCTTCTCCTTCCCTTTGGACGGCAACCATTGTGTGGGATAGGAGTTACGTCTCTGATGCTAGTAACGGTGAGTCCTGAGGCCTGTAGAGCGCGGATAGCTGCTTCACGTCCGCTGCCTGGGCCTTTAATATAAACATCGACTTGGCGCAAGCCATCGTTTGCTGCCCGTCTTGCTGCCTCTCTAGCAGCTAGCTGAGCGGCATAAGGAGTACCCTTCCTAGAACCTTTGAATCTGGCGGTGCCAGAACTTCCCCAGGTGATAACGTTACCTTGCGTATCAGTAATGGTAACAATGGTGTTATTAAACGTAGATTGGATGTAAACTCTACCTACACTAACCTTTTTATGAGTTTTTTTCTTTTTCTTTGGCATTTGTTAAACGTAAGCTCCTTATTTCTTAGCTACACCGCGCCTTTGACCTCTACCTGCCACTGTCTTCCTTGCTCCTCTTTTAGTGCGGGCATTGGTGCGCGTTCTTTGTCCATGAACTGGTAAATTCATACGATGCTTCATGCCTCGATAGCAACTGATTTCAATAAGCCTTTTTATATTAGACTGAACCTCTCTCCTAAGGTCGCCTTCCACTTTATACTGGTTATCAATAGCACTGCGAATCTGGCCAAGCTGCTCCTCAGTAAGTTCTTTAACTCTGGTGCTGGGGCTGACCCCTGAGGTGATTAGAATATGCTGGCTTGAGGTAGAACCAATACCATAAATATGTTGCAAGGCCACCCAGATTGGTTTATCCTTAGGAAGATCTACTCCGGCAATACGTGGCATTGTTAACCCTGCCTCTGTTTATGCTTTGGATTTTCGCAAATAACTCTAACCACACCTTCTCGCCTGATAATCTTGCATTTTTTGCAACGCCGCTTAACTGAAGCTTTTACTTTCATTTCGCATCACCAGGCAGACAAACCTTATTATAATAAACCTCCTTGGTTGACCTGTCAAAGGCTGAATCTACTTAAGTCGGTAAGTAACCCTGCCTCGGCTCAAATCATAGGGAGAAAGTTCCACCAAGACCCTGTCTTCAGGCAAAATTCTGATATGATGCTTCCTCATCCTGCCTGAGATATGAGCCAGCACTGTATGGCCGTTAGCTAACTCGACACGAAACATGGTATTAGGTAAACATACAGTTACTTTGCCCTCAACTTCTATCCTTTCTTTCTTAGGCATGTTTTTGTTTACTGCTAAGCAAGTATCTCGGCTTTATTGTCGGTAATAGCAATGGTATGTTCAAAGTGCGCTGAAAGGCTTCCGTCAGCCGTAAGCACTGTCCATCGGTTGGGAGCCAATTTAGTTCGCCAGTCCCCAACGTTAACCATGGGTTCAATGGCTAAAGTCATACCTTTGCGAAGTAGAATGCCCTTCCCCACCACAAAATTGGGTATTTGCGGTTCTTCATGCAGCTCTCTACCTACTCCATGTCCCGTGTATTCCCTAACTATGGAAAAACCCTTTGATTCAACGTAACCCTGGATAGCAGCTGAGATATCTCCAAGACGTGCTCCGCAATTAGCTTGAGCGATGCCAGCTTGAAGGCTGCCTTCCGTGGCCGAAATAAGTTCCTTAGCCTTCTGACTTATCTCACCCACGCCAACAGTTATAGCTGCATCAGTATGAAAGCCGCTAAGCTTTACCCCGGCATCTAAGGAGACGATATCTCCTTCCTTTAATACTCGTTCACCGGGAATACCATGGACTATCTCGTTATTGACGGAAACACATATATTGGCAGGGAAACCTTGATAGTTCTTAAAGGAAGGCTCGCCTCCTCTCGCTTCCATTTCA
>CAZQDF010000091.1:0-1803 GCA_964592065.1 uncultured Dehalococcoidales bacterium
ACCAAGAGGATGGCTGAAGATTTGTGTGATTATCTCAGGGAGATGGAGATAAAGACTCATTATCTTCATTCAGAGATACAGACTTTGGAGCGAGTGGAGATTCTCCGTGACCTTCGCCTTGGCGTCTATGATGTAGTTGTGGGAATCAACTTACTTCGTGAGGGGTTGGATTTACCTGAAGTGAGCTTGGTGGCCATACTCGATGCCGATAAAGAAGGCTATCTCAGGTCAGAGGAAGCGCTTATCCAAACGATGGGGAGGGCTGCCAGACATGTAAATGCTCACGTCATAATGTATGCTGACGCCGTTACCAAATCTATGCAGCGAGCGATAGAGGAAACTGGACGCCGGCGGCGGATTCAAGAAGCTTATAATAGAGAGCATGGCATAACTCCTCAAGGGATAAAAAAGGCAATCAAAGATATTACTGAGAGAGTTCAAGCAGTAGCAGAAACAAGAGTTCCTTATATGGCCACGCCTGTTTCCAAAGAAGAGATGCTTCGCCTTATCAAGGAGCTTGAGACCCAGATGAAGGCGGCGGCTAAGAATCTGGAATTTGAGAAAGCCGCCATGATTCGTGACCGCATCATCGAATTAAGAAAAGACGAGGAATTGGTATCTCCTCTAGCTAAACTACAGTAAAATTAACCCAACCTCCACCAAATCTCTAGCGTTTTCTTGTCTCTACCGAGTATCCCTTGCCTTTTAGCTCGGTGACAAGCTGGCTTACATCTTTACTCTCTAAATGAATAATAAAATCTTTCTTAGTCGGCTCCTCTGGACTTACAGTATGTGTATGTAGGGCGCTGATTTTCAAGTCAAGGTTGTTTATGGTTGAAATTATTTCCTCCATTGCTTTCCCTTCACCACCACCGGTAATTTCAATTCTGGTGCCAGGCAGCAGAACTCCGCCTGTGCCTAAGCCAAGTATCGGATTCACAATTCTGTAGAAGAAGTCATTAGTGGTAACTATACCTACTACTCTATTATCCTCGAGTACCACAAGGGAGCCTACTTTATTACCTTGAGCAGCAGCCAGCGCCTCTTCAACTGTCATATCAGGTGTGGCTGTAATGACACTTTTTTCCATAATTTCCTTTACCGTGGTCTTGTCTAAAAGGTAGGTGAGCTCCCAGACAGTAAGGCTTGTAGCTTTAGATGGAGACACCTGCTCTAAGCCCCTTGCAGTTACTATGCCCACCAGCTTTCCTTTATCCACCACCGGCAGGCGCTCGATCCTGTGTGCCTGCATTATCCTCTTGGCATCAGTGATGCTGGTATTACTTGGAATGGTAACCACATTGGTTGTCATAATATCACGAACATACATTTCTCACCTCCTTTAAAGCTAAACCACTTCGGTTTAGCTTTCTCATTATAGCAAATCTTATTGCAACGTAGCAAATGCTTGTGTTTCCTCACCAAAACAATAACTACAGTCCTATCTTAGTCATCAAAACTTACTACCCGTTGTGTTGTAGTTAGGCAGAGAATAAAATCACGCAGGGAATGAGGGTGGGTAAGAGGCGTAGAGCAACATGCCAGAGGAATTTATCCAACTTTTCCGCTATAATATTTGACAGCCGTCAATGGCGTACCTGTTGTTCTGGCATAGGGTAAAAAGTTATCAAAGAGGCTACAGGCTTGAGTAGCTAATGAAATAAGTTCGGGAGCTGTAAAAAAGACCGCTTCCCGCTTAGCTTTTATTTTGGAGGGGTGACCGAGTGGCTTATGGTGACGGTCTTGAAAACCGTTTTCGCTTTTGGCGAACGTGGGTTCGAATCCCACCCCCTCCGCCAAATT
>CAZQDF010000091.1:1903-6537 GCA_964592065.1 uncultured Dehalococcoidales bacterium
AACCGTTTTCGCTTTTGGCGAACGTGGGTTCGAATCCCACCCCCTCCGCCAAATTGAAAGGAGGTAGTATGAAAATCCATGAGTACCAGGCTAAAGCGCTTTTGGCGCAATTTGGCATCCCTATTCCCGGTGGAAGAGAGGCATCCACTCCTGCTGAAGCTAAGAAAATAGCTAATGAGCTTGGGGGCAAGGTGGTGATTAAAGCTCAGGTCTATGCTGGTGGAAGAGGTAAGGCAGGTGGCATAAAGATGGCCAGTACCCCTGGAGAAGCGGAAATGGCGGCAAGCGAGCTAATTGGAACTAAACTAGTGACTCATCAAACTGAGCCAGAAGGGGTGCCAGTGAGCAAGGTTTTGGTAGAGGAAGCAAACGAGGTGGAGCGCGAACTCTATCTCAGTGTTCTTGTTGATGGAGCAAGTAGATTGCCACTTATGGTGGCAAGTGAAGCCGGTGGCATGGAAATTGAGCACGTAGCCCAAGCCACCCCGGAGAAGATATTCAAATCTCACATTGACCCTGCTGTTGGGTTTCAACCTTATCAAGGCCGTAAACTAGCTTACGGGATGGGAATGGCAGGAAACCAAGTGAGAGAGCTTACTAGGTTGATGACCCAGCTTTATAACCTCTTTATGGCTAAGGATTGCTCTTTAGCCGAGATCAATCCTCTAGCTGTCACAGCGGATGGAAAGTTAGTAGCTCTTGATGCCAAGATGAACTTTGATGATAATGCCATTTTCCGGCACAAAGACGTTGAGGAGCTAGAGGATAAGGAGCAAGAAGAGCCATTAGAAATTCAGGCTGCTAATTGGGGAATCAAGAATTACGTCAAGATGGATGGCAACATTGGCTGCATGGTTAATGGCGCTGGATTAGCTATGGCAGCGAACGATCTTATTCAATATTGCGGTGGTAGCGCAGCAAATTTCCTCGATATTGGCACTCTTAATACCACTGACCGCGTAGTCAATTCGTTTAAGATGTTCACCTCTGACCCCAGAATCAAAGCAGTTCTAGTAAATATATTTGGTGGAATGGCTAGGGTGGATGTTATTGCCAGAGGTATAGTCGAAGCCTATAAGCAAATAGACATCCGCTTTCCTGTAGTTATTAGATTGGCGGGGACAAACGTCGAAGAAGGCAAACGTATATTGGCTGAATCTGGGATAAGTTTTATTGAAGCAAAGGATTTTTACGATGTAGCTTATAAAGCAGTTGAAGCCGCGAAAGGGGGCAAAAAATGAGCATTCTCGTCTCTGAAAATACAAAGCTTTTAGTTCAAGGAATTACCGGGGGTGAAGGCAGCTTTCACGCTCAACGCTGCATGGAGTACGGCACCAAGGTAGTGGCTGGAGTTACACCAGGAAAGGGAGGCACTCAACATTTAGGGGTGCCCGTATTTGACTCTGTGGAGAAAGCTATAGCGAATACCGCAGCCAATGTGAGCATTATCTTCGTGCCCCCTGCATTCGCTGCAGATGCCGTTTTAGAGGCAGTTGATGCCTGTGTGCCCCTAGTCGTGTGCATCACGGAGGGCATACCAGTTCTGGATATGGTGAAAGTACATAGTTATCTTAAAGGGAAATCTACCCGGCTTATCGGCCCTAATTGCCCTGGAGTTATCTCCCCAGGTAAATGTAAGGTCGGTCTTATGGTTGGAGAAATCCACCTTCCTGGCAATGTAGGTGTTATTTCCCGCAGTGGCACTCTAACCTATGAGGTTGTAGCTCAGCTTACTAGCCTAGGAATTGGACAATCTACCTGTGTTGGCATTGGCGGCGATGCCTTGCCTGGCAGCACATTTGTTGACATCCTGAGATTATTTGAGCAAGACAAGGATACTAAAGCTGTGGTTCTCATTGGTGAAATTGGCGGGACTTTGGAGCAAGAGGCCGCTGAATTTATTGGAAATGAGATGGCTAAACCTGTGGTCGCTTTTATAGCGGGTAACACTGCCCCGCCGGGGAAAAGAATGGGGCACGCGGGGGCCATTATTACCGGCTCTGCTGGCAAAGCTTCGGAAAAGATAAAGGCTTTGACTGAAGCTGGGGTCGCTATAGCTCCAAACCCGGCCGAAATCGGTCTCACCACCAAAAAGGTGATAGGGGAGACTTGAAGGAGCAATTAGACTTCAACAGTCAACAACTGGTATTAGATTAGCGGCTGATGACTAAGAACTGAGGCTGAAAACTGAAATGAATCGCTATCCTCTTGTGGAGGAAATCTTTATCACTCTAACTGCTCCTGAGCTTTTTGAGCTAATTAAGGACAACCCTTATAGCTTCTTTCTGGATAGTGGTATGGATCCCCAGAAGCTGGGACGCTATTCTTTCATTGGCAGTAATCCCTTTCTCGTAATGAGCAGCCGAGGTAGTGAGATTACCTTAGTTCGCAGAGACGAGGAGGAAATCCAGCATGGCAACCCCTTCGATATTTTGGGCAAATTGCTGAAGATGTATCACTTGGGTCCTTGCTGGGCACCTGTTCCCTTCCTTGGCGGGGCAGTTGGTTACCTCAGCTATGACCTGTGTCATTTTATCGAGCGCTTGCCATCTACGGCTATAGATGACCTCAAGCTTCCTGAGAGCTATTTTGCTTTCTATGATGTTGTCCTTGCCTTTGACCATCTGGAAGGGAGGGTTTACCTTATTGCCACAGGTTTTCCCGAACTAGAGGAAAGTCGAAGGTTGAAGCGAGCGAAAGCTCGCCTCGAGGAAATGAAAGACTGGCTTCATCTGATAGCTGGCAGCTTTCAGCTAACAGCCAACAGTCAACTTGTTCCTGAAAATGGAGAGATTGCGATTAGATCCAACTTTACTCCAGAGGAATATATTAAAGCTGTGGATAGAGTGAGGCAGTATATTGCTGCTGGGGATGTTTTCCAGGTCAATCTTTCCCAGAGGTTTGAGGCTGATTTGACAGTTCCCCCCTATGAGCTTTATAGGCGGTTAAGGCAGGTTAATCCAGCCCCCTTCGCCAGTTATCTTAACTTCGATGGGGTGACCATTGTTAGTGCCTCTCCAGAAAGGTTCCTCAAGGTTCGAGGTGACTTGGTGGAAACACGACCAGTAAAAGGGACAAGGCCACGGGGCCATGACCCGATTGAAGATGCGGCACTGGCTCAAGAGCTGGTTCATAGCACAAAAGATCGAGCTGAGAATGTAATGATTGTTGACTTAGAAAGAAACGATTTGGGGCGAGTTTGCTGCTACGGCACAGTAAAAGTTACTGAATTGGCTATCCTGGAGACTTTCCCCACAGTATTTCATCTTACCTCTACTGTTATTGGCAGGTTATGCCAGAACAAGGATGTAGTTGGCCTGCTTAAAGCTACTTTTCCCGGCGGCTCTATTACCGGTGCTCCCAAAGTGCGAGCTATGGAGATCATTGATGAACTAGAGCCAACCAAAAGAAACGCCTATACTGGCTCTATAGGTTATCTGAGTTTTGCTAGCGACCTCGACATGAACATTGTTATCCGCACTTTTTTGATTAAAGAAGGCAAAGCTTACTTTCAAGTTGGTGGTGGCATTACTTACGATTCCGATCCAGAAGCTGAGTACCTAGAGACTATGGACAAAGCCAAGGCTTTAATTCAAGCCCTAAAGCTAGCGCCGGTTGTCGTTGCGAGCGGAGTGAAGCAATCTCAAGCGAAATGATACTGATAATTGATAATTATGATTCCTTCGTTTACAACTTGGCTCAATACCTGGGAGAGCTGGGCTGGGAACCGAGGGTGTATCGTAATGACCAGATTAGTCTAGCTGAGATTGAAAAGCTAAACCCCAGCCATATTGTTATCTCTCCAGGACCGTGTACTCCCTTGGAAGCTGGCATTTCCAACGATGTGGTGCGGCATTTTGGTGGAAAAATCCCCATACTGGGAGTATGCCTGGGGCATCAATGCATTGGCCATGTCTACGGGGGTAGAGTTGGCCGAGGTTCACCATTCCATGGCAAGACCTCCCTAATCTACCATGACGGCGAAGCTATCTATCAAGGTTTACCTAATCCCTTCCCAGCAACTCGCTACCATTCTTTGATTATCGAACCCGAGGCTTTTCCTTCCTGCCTGAAAGTCACGGCCAAAACACCTGATGGGACAATTATGGGGGTAAGGCATAAGAATTATGTAGTGGAAGGGGTTCAATTCCATCCCGAATCCATTCTCACCGAGGTCGGACATGATCTCCTGGCTAACTTTCTCCGTTTTACCCAGCCGGTTTGCGTTTAAGGGATATTTAATAGACGTGAAGCGAAGTAATTGCAAACCCAATCCCCCCTTCGAATCCCTAATGTCCTTGCGAGATACAGCCGAAGCAACCTCCTCTCCCTTGGGGGGAGAGGATTAAAGTGAGGGTGAAATAATGTCCGAAATTATCTATCTCAATGGTCACCTCGTTCCCCACTCTGAGGCTAGGCTATCCCCATTCGACCATGGTTTTCTCTACGGCTATGGGCTATTTGAGACCATGCGGGCTTATAGCGGGCATATATTTCACCTTGACCATCACCTGAATCGCCTTCGCCGCTCCGCCGGGAGCCTTGGTCTGGCAGACAAGATAGCTGATATTGACCTAGGGACTGCTTGTCTGGAAACTTTAAGGGCTAACGAATTAAAGGATGCCCGCCTAAGG
>CAZQDF010000092.1:0-6506 GCA_964592065.1 uncultured Dehalococcoidales bacterium
TGCGGTCTGCTTTTTCAGCTTCATCCATATAGTGAGTAGTCAGGAAAACGGTAATGCCTTCACGCTGTCGTAGTTCGAGTATATATTCCCATATCCGGTTGCGCGTTTGCGGGTCCAGCCCCAGCGTGGGTTCATCGAGAAATAACACCTTGGGATAGTGCAGCAGCCCTCTCGCTATCTCCAGACGGCGTTTCATACCGCCTGAGTAGTAACGCACTTGATTATGGCGTCTGTCCCAGAGCTCAACCGTCTTGAGAATTTGCTCCATCTTCTTTTCGCGAACTGCGGCGGGCACGTTATACACCAGGGCATGAAACCGCAGGTTCTGTAATCCACTCAATCGATCATCCAGGCTGGGGTCCTGAAAGACCAGCCCGATTGACTGGCGCACTTGACTCTGCTGACGCACCACGTCAAACCCGTTAATAATGGCTTTCCCCGACGTTGGTTTGGATAGGGTACACAAGATGTTGATAGTAGTAGTTTTCCCCGCTCCGTTCGGGCCCAGAAAACCAAAGATTTCGCCCTGTGCCACAGTAAAACTGATGTCATCCACCGCGACTAGCTCGCCGAACCGCTTGACCAGATTCTCCACCTTAATAATGTGATTAACCATGCTTCTCCTACTCCCGGCTGGATACAGTTCTACCCTTATTTAGACACTGCCATTTTAAGCTGACTGCCGTTTAGAAGCAAGGCGTGTAACATCGAGCCAAGATATAGGGTTAGGATATCTGATGGGACTATTGTGACAGAAGTCCTGCATCAGGTGGGAACCTTACTCTCCCGCAACATTCCATCGAATCGTTACCCAATGTTCTGTCCAAGAGGATAAGCATCCCGCTTAGAAGTCACTTCCTGACCTAAAAGGCGTCTTGCCCTTGACTATTGCCATGGCCTCGTTCCTCCAGTAACAATAGGGCAAGTTTGGAACCAGGAAGGAGGATAGCATGGCGACAGCTTATTGCATGAAGTGTAGAAAGAAGGTAGAGATCAAGAATCTGTACTCGTCCATTATGATTAATGACACGCCGCCTTTCATGTTCCTATGCCACTCTGCCACTATAAATGTAGGGACGAACCTTTAGGTTTGCCCATTGAGGCTGAAGCCTCGATGCTACGAATGAGGCTTCGGTACTGCGAATACAAAAGGATTGGCAGATTTCTCTTCACTATATACATATATGATGTCACCCATCTATCTGAACTAGTTCAGAATCCCAAGCAAGTCATCTTGAAAAATAACAGACCGGCAGTACAGGGTGTCTGCCCCACTTGCGGAACAAAGGTATTCAGGATAGGGAAAACTCAGATATACGGAATCGGTTCTAAATGTTTGCCCTTTGCCCTGGCTGGCGTGCCAGACCTACCCATCTGAGCTACTCATCAGGCAAAGGTGCAGTTGCCATCGTAATCGTCATTGTGGCACTTGCAGAGTTTTTGCTGATATCGAACAGAAGTCAGTGTTTTTCGCCGGGTATCTCTATCTCTGCTGTACCCATGCAAAAAACAAATCAATCCCATCAATACTCTTGGCAAATACTATGGAATCTATTTCTCCCTGAACACCAAATAATTCCAAGAATCGGCAATAATCATCAAACCATTCATTGGTAGGGCTGAAAGAATGAACTAACATCAAAGCATTCTGTGCATTGAACTTCTTCGCTTCAATTATTGCAGATGCTGTTCTATGTAAAAGCTGATAGCGGATATGGTCAAGTTGCTCTGGCTCCAACTGCAATTCACTACATAGAAAGCTCAACCTTATATCCTTCCCCTTTCCATACTCAGACTTCCACTCTGCTACTGTCTTGCCGAAGGGTTCAGATTTCTTACCTTCTACCGTTATTGAAATGAGTTCGTTGTCTCCCCTCGCCAAGACGAAAATATCATTTTGAGAAGCGCGTCGACCACCTGGCAGTGACACCTTGTATTCAGGAAAAGCTAACAATAATTTGATATCCTGAAACAGCGCTATGCCAGAGTCGATGAAGACCTTTTTGACAGACTGAGGGAAATCATTTGCCTCTTGCCAACAGTATGCAAGCAACTTAGCCGAGTAATCGTCCCTCCACTGTTTATCAGGTTCGGCTAACAGTGACTTCCAATCCTCGGCGGCATTTGCGGGGACAAAGAATTTGTCCATAACTTTCAAGCATTACTCCAGCTTCAGTAGTATACTCCTAATACTTCGGCTCTTGCCCTTCCTTAACCCACACTCCATCTTTAACCCAACTTCTTATTAGTCTCCTCAACCCTATACAATTGCGGCAAAGTTTGGTGCCTTTTCTCTCTCTATGAGACGTGAATTCTCTGTTGCAAAATTCGCACTTGTAAACAATATCTGCCATGTCTAACCTCCCTAATTGAGATGTAATATGCCTTACTTATGCTTCCTCATTTATCAGTTCAATTACTCATCAGGCAAAGGTGCAGTTAGCCATCCTAATTGTAATTATAGCACTTGCTGACGAATTACTCGCTTCACCTACGCTGTTGGCTACCTCGTTACCAGAAATACCGGAATCGCCAACAGAAGCGCTAGTGTCAGCAATGTCTAACAAGACAAAGCTTGCTAATATCACCACTAAGGCAACCGGACAATTAGGCCTTTCATTACTACTCTCTAAATTCATTAGACGCTTAAACAACCTGGGATAGAGCCCATTGTAGGCAATAGAGCCGGGATAGTATTGGCTAGCTAAACCAAAGGGCATATCCCCTATACCAGGATTAGGATAGCTGTCTCCAACCTGTGTGAAGTTCGAGGATAGCTTAAGGCTTTATCGTAGGCTCTGAGAATCTGCTAAAGTCTGATAGGCAATCTATATCATCTCTGGAGGACGTTTCTCAACAATGATTCTCTAATTCTAGAATATAGAAGGGTATCTCACAGTTGAGTCCTTAAGTTTTTCGACAGACTCCCATGTTAAGTGAAGTTGCCAACTCTCACTCTTTATACTTCAGCCATCCAAAAAGTCCCCTGAAGAAATCAATAATGCCAAAGATGATTGCTCCGAAAGTAACTATGAAGAACCCACCTTCGCTGGCAGCCTTGTAAGTAGCAAGAGTAACTGCCGTACCGCCAACAGCCCACAGGATTCCATACAACATATGGCGTTTATACTGGCTTGCCATAGCTAGCCGTCCCTCGGGCGTGTTCTTATACTCCTCGGCATACTCCTTGAGCCCTTGCTCAATGTTATCTACAAATCGGGCCGCTTCTTCTTTAGGCCAGCCTTGCCTCGCAAGTTCTTTAGCAATTCCCCCTTTGTCTTTGCCCTGTGCAAGGCTGTAAGCCACAGATTCGGAAAGTTGCTCGATAGCCTTTCGGTCTTTAGGTGTCAACTCTTCTGGCATAGTCTCTGTCTATTCAAAATAAAGATTCCTATCCGAACATCCGTTTCTGAGCTAATTTTATCTAATGGCCGTCTCATGCCCCCGAAGGGTCACTACGCACCATATGCCCACCATCCTTCAGGGGGCTCTGGCCCAACTGCGACGGCTACAGAAATCACTACAACCAAGACTATTACAACAACAGCAAAAACTGAGCCCCTTTCCAGTCTGATTTTGAAGGTAGAACTCACCCAGTGGGGGACAAGAGCCATGGATAGAAGAGCAATTCCTAGAGCAATGGATAGCATATCTACAATAAGTTCACTACCCAATCCAGACTCAGCGAAGTATTCTAGTCCAGTTATTGCTCCCAAAATTGAGATAACCCCAAAGACACCACTAATCCATCGCAGTGCTTTGCTATAGGTGACCTTCTCTTTGGCCGCTTCCGCTATCGCCAGTTGACGCCCACAATTAGGGCAGAACTTAGCATCTTCACTTACTTCTTTTCCACAATTAGTACAAAATGACATTACTTCACCTCCTAGACACACATCAAGGCCTAACTAGATTTGGAACCTACATCATCCTGCATTTGCGCGATACTCTTATTACTAAGAAGCAAGAAGAAGATTGTCCAAGAAATCAATAGCCACCACATACTCCGATTCTTTTTTCTGAGAACCCAACGACCCACTGCAATGCTTACTATTAAGCCAATAATAAAGCTTATGCCCATGACTGTGTCGTCAGATATATAAGGGTTTGCTAGTATTGCAAGAGCCCCCACAATGAAGCTGATTGGATAGACACCTATCCATGCAAGAACCATAGTCCAGTTCAGGTGCCTTTCAAACCAGCTCATACGCTTCCATGGCTCGCCCCCACCCATCTCCTTGTACGAAGCAGGAGTGGCTGTCTGCTCGCCTTGTGTTTTGATAAGCCGATTTCCACATTTGGGACAGAATTCCATATCCTCACTTACTTCTTTTCCACAATTAGGACAAAACGCCATAAACGCACCTCCCAGATGGTCACCTATTCGCCCTGCTCATCGGACTCACCTACACTCACTTCTTGGTAAGCGCCTCAATTCGCTGGTTTGTGCCCTCCGCCAACGGCACTGTTGATAAGCCGCTTTCGTAATAAAACTGGCAAATGGCCACATAGACCTCACCGTTTTTAAACATCAGCAGGTCAACCCCCATTGGGACGCCGTAAGTGGTCATCTGCCCTGACGCCAGCGCTGCCAGTTCTCCTATGTCGGGGTAAGTCGCATGAAGGTCTACATCAGGGAGTTCCATTCCCTCTTCAACAAAACCCACCTCTAACCAATATATAATATTAGACTTTAGTTGCTCTTCATCCCGTATAAGCGCATCGAACGAGGCTCGCTCAATTCGGCTCTCTACGACAGTCATATAGGCAAAAACCATTTGGAAAGGTTCATCGGATAGGAATAGCTCCACTTCGCTAAACTCAGGGCCTAATTCTAAGTCCTTATTGGACATACCTTCGCTGGCGGCGTCCACATGGTCAAACCTAGCTGGCAAGTCTGATGACATATCAAGAATTGCTGGAGCGTCAGCCAGCGTTATCTCTCGAGCAGGCGCTGGCTGCGTGGGAGGTGGCGATACTGTACTTACGGTAACAACTACAGGCTTGGTAAGAGTGCCAGAAGCATTGGTGGCAGTTAGAGTATAAGCAGTAGTTATGGCTGGTGATACTTCCTTCGTCCCAATAGCAAGCACATTGCCTATACCGTGGTCTATACTGACAGTAGTAGCCTGTGTAACATTCCAGAGTAGAGTTGCTGACTCACCAACATTAATTTGAGTAGGAGCAGCTCTAAAGTCCACAATAACTGGGGGTGCTGAAGGCTTACAAGCCACAACTAAGCTAGGTAATAAAAGAACCAAACCGATAAATAAAATAGACTGCCACTTCGCCTTGCTTTTCATGTGCACCTCCTATTCTCCTCAGTATCAAACACCTATTTTGCCTTAGTTATACTCCCAACCAACCTCAAATAGAAGACCTTTAATCCTTCATTTACCCAAAATACATCATCACAACCTCTATTGCCTGCGCTTTGTTTATCCTGCCGTCGAAGTAATGCTGGACAGCGAGGATAACCTCGCTCTTATCGACTGTCCCGTTGGCATTGGTATCGTATACCCAGGGGTCTTCAAAGAGCACCGTGATGTAACCAATCTTCCACTCAGGTGTCCACTCAGGGAACCCATTGGGAAAGCTATCGGTCATTTTCAGGCACACCGAGTAGACCCCCGGAAGGGGATATGTCCAGGTTACATCGGCCATAACCTCAGCCTCGGTGCCCGTAAGGGTAGTATCGATTGCTCCGTCGCAATCGAAGTCCCACTCTGCCTTGACATAGGGTGGTTCCCCACCGACGGACCAGTTCTCAAAACGAACTTCCAAGGGGGCTGTTCCCTCCCTGGGGAAGGCCTCGAAGTCAGCATCGAAATGGTATAGTGGCGATGCCAAAACCATGGGCACCGCCAGCAAAACTGCCAGCATAATCATCGCTATGGGAAGAGACATTCTCTTCAATATCGCTCTTTTCATCTTTTCCTCCTTTGTCTTACCCATACGCTGTTCCCTCTGAAATATTCTGTCATTCTCTGACATTTTTCAATATTCGACCCTGTTCACAGCAAACTTAACCTGACCATGCGCGCCAGCCAACACAATGTTCTGGCTGCCATGCCTGCACTCCCGGCCATGTTTAGCACCTTTTTTCTCCAAACTACTTTCCTATGAGTGAGTTCCGCCGAATTACCGCCGCCGTGTAGCATTGCTTGCTGCGGTTGTTCATAGGCGATATTCGTATACGAAACATAGTCTCCTTTTTGATGCCTTGTCAATACCTGGCGCAAAGATCCAACAAATAAGACTCTGACGCCTCGGCGCATTTCGCCTCTTGGTACACGCCGTTCGAGGAAAAATGGCGACGATAAATGCCCTCGTATTACAGTGGCAAGGAGATCAACCTGTTCGCTACCCATCTCTCAAAGCAAATGCACGTGCATCTATAGCGTCCGTCGGGTGCGAGGGGCTAAGAACCCCGACTGAGGCAGTCGGCAAGACGTGTTGCGTCAAAATAAACTGTTACCGAAAAGGGTGTTGTTGCGTCACAAATC
>CAZQDF010000093.1:0-6447 GCA_964592065.1 uncultured Dehalococcoidales bacterium
ATTTTTGAATTCGGTCAGGCATTGTGCCCGTTTTATCTTGGGTATCCCAGCACAATCTTCCTGCTGTTTCTATTAGCCTCTCAGCCTCAGGAGTAACAGCGAGCAACTTTACTTCTATGTCATACCCGTTTATCATTGTTCGTCGCATTATGGCTCATTATTTGCCTCCATTTCAATCCCGCTATGGTGCGGTTCTAACTTTATTGCAGAAAGCATGGGAGCATAAATCAAAAAGGCAATTACACAACCACGCTAACAGTTAAAAATAACGACGGTTAGTCTCAAATATCGAGGGCTACTGTGAAACCTTCATGAATAGCATCAGTGATTTTCCTTGGTGCTCTAGCATCTCCTATCACATAGACCTCTGCAATGTCCTCCATAAGTTCATTATTGAGCACTGAATTTCTACCAACAGCGCAGATTACAGTATCACCCTCAACGAGTTTCTGGCAACCAATGGCATCAACTATCTCTACTCCGTTATCCTTAACTTCAATAACCGGGCTCTTTGTCATTACGTCAATCTCATACTTTTCTATTAAACCTCCTGGCTTCCTGAAGAAGGACATCCATATTGTTGTCTCCATATCAATACCCGCTTTCGGCAATGCTTCAACCACGGTAACCTTTTTGTCTTGCTTGGCTAGATACAAAGCCGTGTCAAGCCCTACAAATCCACCACCAATAATCACGACATTCTGCCCTGCTTTCTTCTTGCCTAGCAACACATCGTCTGCCGTAACTGCTTTCGCAATTCCGGGTATATCTGGTATTGCAGGCTCAGAGCCCGTAGCCATTACAACAGCATCAGGTGCCTCCTTCTTGATCAAACTCACCGTTGCTTCGGTATTTAATTGAATCTGTACGCCGAGTTTCCTTAGTTGTGTATCATACCATTCAATTAATTTTTTCCATCTTTTCTTGAAACTGGGGACGCTTGCTATATTAACAATACCCCCAACTTTATCAGCTTTCTCAACAATTGATACGTGATGCCCTCTAGAGGCACAGATTCGAGCAGCTTCAAGTCCTCCGGGTCCAGCGCCAATAATCAGTACCTTCTTGTTTTTTGCTGGCTTGGGCAAAGCATCTTCATTTGCCCATCTATATTCGAAGCCACTCATGGGATTGACGGTACACCAAACCGGCTGTTCCAGGAAATCCCTTCCAATACACCCATCCATACAGGCACAGCAGGGTCTTATATCCTCTAGCCGGCCACTCTTGACTTTGTTAGGCCAATCAGGGTCAGCGATAAGTTGCCTGCTAACGAACACCATATCTAAAACCCCCTCCTCCAAGAGCCTCTCAGCTACTGCTGGGTCTGTGATTAAACCACCACTTGCAACTGGGATGTTGACAACCTTTTTTATCTCTGAACCCAATTTCATAAACCGGTAATATTCTGTTTTCTCCTCATCTTCAAGATACATATTAGGTATAATATAGTCTATAGTGTCATAGTTACCACCTGTGACATTTAGCAAATCAACGCCGGCAGACTCAAGCTTTCCAGCTACCTCCTTAGCATAATCAAGAGTTATACCTTGCGGATTAAACTCATCTGCATTCAACCTGAAGATCACAGGGAAGTCAGCGCCACACCTTTCCTTGATTTTCTGAACAATCTCTATAGCGAAGAGGGCCCTATCCCTACCGTATTTATCAGTTCTCATATTATATATAGGTGAAATAAACTGGCACACGAGATACCCATGAGTCCCATGAACCTCAACCATGTCCACTCCACAGGTTTTAGCTCTCTCTGCTGCGGCAGCGAATTTCTCAACCAGTTGCTCAACTTCTTCGGTAGAGAGCTCCTGTGGTTTAGAGACGAAGAACTGTAGATTACTGAGACAGCTTGGGCCCACTGGCCGTGCTGGCTCAGCATAATGAGGCTGTGTTGTCGTATTACTTTGGTCAAATCTTCTGACACTTTTAGCATTAACACCCGCATGATGAAGCTGTGTTGTTGCCACTGCTCCACGAGCCTTGATAACGTCAACCACTAGTGTGAAACGAGGCATAAGCTCGTTCTCCCATAGCCCCCGCTGTCCCATTGAGCCTCTTCCTTCCGGACTGATACATGAGTAATCAACGCAAATCAGGCCAGTACCTCCTCTAGCGATGGCTTCGTAATGACCTATATCCCGGTCTGTGGATTCCCCATGGGGCCCGGCATAATTCATATTCGTAGAAGGAAAATAAATCCTGTTTGGGATAGTCACTGCTCCGATTTGAATTGGCTCAAATAGCTTCTTAAATTTTCTGTCCATCTTGACCCTCCTTGGATTCTATATTTTGCAAAAACCTAGAGTTGAACCCAGAGCTTAGCACTTTCGCTCGTCTTCCAATAACGTATCTCAAGTGCTAAACCTTGCGTCTCTTTACACCACTGAAAAGCCCAAACTGAGCAAAACGGCGGCACGCCAAGATTGATTCTCCATTATACTTTACTTGGTCGCTAAGTAATACTAGCTTATATTTGCGCTGATTATAACATCAGGCAGCTAAGATTGTTTATTCTGTTACCCTAATTTACTATTTTTCTTTATAGGGGAGGGGAGTAAAAAGGAATGATTCCTCGCGCTACACCTTATCTGATGGGGAGCAGGGGCAAATGTTTGCTCACAATGACAGGTGAGATATTGCCGAATGACTTCCCGTCATCTTTGCTAATACCTGATGTAAGGGGTACAATTCTGCTGTTTATCTTGTCGTCCTGAGAAATAGCGAATGATCTAGGTTCTTCGCTTTACTTGGAATGATAGGGAGGAAAGGATTGAATGCTGAGTGGTGCTAATGCAGGAGGTTGTCCAGCACCACTGTTGGGGAAGATGATAGACTCTGGTTGCCTGAGCCGAAAAGCTGGAGATAGCTCCTGTGCTTATGTAGAGAAAAACACAGTTGATATTTCTCGGCTAAGGCTTCCCCTAACGGACGGCAAGCGAAAAAAGGAGAAAGATAATGGGTGACAGTAGCAACAAAGAAATAGTAATCGTTAGTGCTGCAAGAACGCCATTTGGCAGGTATGGTGGCTCTCTTAAAGATTTTGACTATTTTGACCTGGGTGCCATCCCTATGAGGGAGGTGCTAAACCGCGTTAATGTGGACTCCAATGTGGTAGATGAAATCTTCTGGGGGGTTGGAGATACATCTCCATGCAAAGATGTTTACACTCCAGTTGCTGCCAGGCAGACTCTGCTGAAAGCGGGGTTACCACCTACTACCCCATCGATAGCATTAGACAAGGCCTGTGTTTCTGCTATGTCAGCAGTTAAGCTTGGCTGTATGGCAATACAGCTGGGAGAAATAGAGACCGCCATTGGAGGTGGAGCTACTTCTTTTAGTCAGGAGCCCGTAATTGTGCGGGGACTTCGGTTTAGTGGCTTTCGGCTGGGTGATGTAAAAATGGAGGACCCTTTGTTTGCACTTGGCTACAAAGATTTTAATCCGGTATCAGTCGATACTGATGATGTAGCAGCAGAATACGGAATCAGTAGGGAGGAGCAGGATGTGTGGGCGCTCAGGAGCCACGTAAATTATGGCAACGCATGGAACGCAGGGAAATTCAAGGATGAGATAATTCCCATTACCATACCTGCACAAAATAAAGGTGAGCAGCCAAGAATACTGGATATAGACGAGCAATATCGGCCAGATACCAATATAGAGAGACTTTCTAAGCTAAAAACAATATATGGCTGCAAGGCAATAACTGCAGGAAACGCTCCTGGCATGAATGACGGTGCCACAGCCATTCTGATAATGAGTCGCAGCAAGGCTGAAGAGCTCGACATTGAGCCTCTCGCTACTATAATCTCGCAGGTATCCATAGCTATTTCACCTCATCGCATGCCTGAGGGGCCTGCATATGCCATTAGGAAGGTTCTGGGAAAGGTGGGCATGACCCTAGATGATATCGGTGTTATGGAGATCAACGAGGCCTTTGCTGCTGTTCCTCTAGTTTCCACTAAGCTATTGGCTGAAGGGGATGGTGCAAAATGGGAGACTATCAAGACAAAAACGAATATTAATGGGAGTGCCATAGCTATTGGCCATCCTAATACAGCAAGTGGAGCCAGGATTATAATGAATTTGGTGTATGAACTTCGGAGGCGGGGGGGTGGTTATGCTTTGGGCGCAATCTGCGGAGGGCTAGCTCAAGCTGATGCTACCATCGTAAAAGTTTAGTAGAAAGGAGAGAGTTAAATGCATGTTGCTAAACTATTCGATTTGACTGGGAAAGTAGCCATAGTTACTGGAGGTTCGAGGGGGTTGGGAAAGGAAATGAGCATTGGCCTTGGTGAGGCAGGAGCCAAGGTGGCTATTACTGCCCGACGGGAACAATGGCTAATGCCAGCCTGTGAAGAGATGAAGTCATTGAATATCGATTGTCTAGCTTTAAAGGGCGATGTCACTCGCCAGGAGGATGTCAAACAATTTGTTTCTGAAACCGTAGCCAAGTGGGGCAGGGTCGATATTCTGATAAACAACGCTGGCATAAGCTGGGGAGCACCTACCGAAGAGATGGCACTGGACAAATGGGATGTTGTATTAGCTACTAATCTTACTGGGCTATTTATGTGCTGCCAAGAGGTGGGCAAGCAAATGATAGGACAGGGTAGTGGTATCATCATCAATACTTCCTCAATAGCTGGCCTCCTTGGTATAGACCCCCAGGTAATGCAAGCGATAGGTTATCACGCAAGCAAGGGGGGAGTAGTCGCTATGACTAAACAGTTGGCTGTTGAATGGGCGAGGCATAATATTCGTGTCAATGCAGTTGCCCCCTTCTTTTTCCCAACACGTATGGCCACGGGGGTAATAGAGCAAGCTGGTGAAGGACTTCTGCATCAGATTCCCATGGGTCGTATTGGTAGAGAAGGAGAACTCAAAGGGGTGGTGGTATTCCTTGCTTCTGATGCTTCCAGTTACATAACCGGGCAGGTCATTTGCGTTGATGGCGGTGCTACTGCCTGGTAAGCTTGGCTTTTTATTCTGACCGAGGAGTTAGAGTTAGTTCCATAAGAAAGAGGGTCGGCTAAGTTACAGAAAACAAAGGTGGGATTGGCTCTGAGCGATAGCGCCACTCAAGAGTCGATTCGTGATTGAAAGTTCTGCAAGAGGAAGAGTTCCCATTGGCATGGTTGCTGGTGGCCGGTCGCGTTGAGTTATTGAGTGCTTTTACCCCGCTTCAAACTGAAGAATGTAAAGACTGACCCTGACTTTTCTTGTCAGCCTTCGAGAAAACTGATAGACTAACCGACATGCTTTTCCCCACACTAGCTAACTTCCACCATCTGTGAGTTGTTGGAAAATTCTGCTCTTTGCCACAGAAGCTGCTTTCTATAAGGTAAGAAAGAACTTGAAACAAAGGCCGAAATTCTTCTACGGTTGGGTTGTCGTAGCCGCAGCTTTTATCATCATAATGATTGGCTATGGCCTGAGAAACAGCTTCTCCATTTTCTATCCTGCCATCGTGGAGGAATTCGGTTGGAGTCGAGGTAACACCGCGCTGATGTTTTCCATCCATCTCTGCGTTTATGGTTTAGCGGCGCCCATAGTAGGCAGCCTGGTGGATAGATTTAAGCCAAGACTGGTTCTCTCGGTGGGGGCTTGCGTTGTGGGAGGTGGTATCGCCCTGTGTAGCTTAGCCACATCGCAGTGGCAATTCTACCTCCTCTACGGAGTAATGGTAGCGGTTGGCCTGAGCATGATAGGAATCACACCTCTTAGTACTATAATTGCGAATTGGTTTGTTGAGAAACGGGGCCTGGTCATTGGAATCCTGGCCGCTGGCTTTGGCATCAGCCTGGTATCTGCTCCCCTTGTCCAATTGCTGGTTTCCAACTTTGGCTGGCAGAAGGCCTATATCGCCATAGGGCTTTGCTCCATTCCCCTTGTTGTGCCACTGTGTATCTTTTTGATGCGACGTCGTCCACAAGAGAGAGGTCTTCTGCCTGATGGGCGGTCGCAGCAGCAGGCATTATCTGAGTCCCAAGCCCTGGACAAACGTGCCGGCTTGAATGAGCAATGGGTTAATACTACCTGGACGCTGAGGCAGGCGATGAGAACCTACCATTTCTGGTTTATTTTTCTCATGGCCTTTAGCTCCATTGGCTTCGCTGAGCAGGTAGGTATAACTCATCTGGTATATTTTCTCAGGGATGTGGGTTATGAACCTATGCAGGCTGCTACCATATACAGCGTATTTGGCATTGCATTCGCAGTCGGGAATCTATGCAGCTATTTTTCAGACCGGTTGGGCAGGGAAAAAGTCTTCATACCAAGTTGTTTGCTAGGCGCTGGCGCTGTATTGCTGCTATTTTTAATAACGGATACGACTAAGCCCTGGATGCCCTTCTTATTTGCTGTCTTGCTCGGTTTGGGATTGGGGATTGGGGGTCCGGTGATGCTTGCTACGGTCGCTGACCTATTCCA
>CAZQDF010000094.1:0-6304 GCA_964592065.1 uncultured Dehalococcoidales bacterium
ATGACGGGCAACCGTGACCTGTTCATATCAGATGTAATCCACAAGGCCTTTGTTTCTGTAGATGAAGCGGGTACAGAAGCGGCAGCAGCCACTGCGGTGGTCATGGAATTCACGGCAGTGCCGGAGGAGCCTGTTGAGGTTACCATTGACCACCCCTTTATTTTCCTGATTCGCGACCTAGAGACGGGTGTCATTCTGTTTGTTGGCCGTGTGGCAAACCCGAGTGCGTAAGCCACCATTCGACTGACATGCCAAACCTTGTGGGATGCACATCAGGCACCAATGCATCAGGTAACAAAAGCCTGTTTTGTGCAATGCTCGTCACAAGACGGTGGTTTGTAAATCATCCATTGGTCGCTTTAATCATTATCTCCAAATGGTGTAAAATATCATGGCAAGGTGATCTAAAGCTAAATCACTACATTTCCATAGACTGCACCCCAGGGAGCGGCCTATGGAAACTAATAGCTCCGAGAATTTCATTTGATAGTGTTTGGGCAAGCCCCGGTGGGGAAGAGAGAGAGAGTGGTGGTTAGCCAAGCAAGACTGTTCTGAATCCGGGTAAATTACAGTGTAGTTCGGACAAATACGTACTCCCAGTATTGATTAACGTGTTTATTTGATTGAAAGGAATACCATATGAGTTTAACCTGTGGACTGGTAGGTCTTACTGCCTGTGGTAAGACTACTATTTATAATGCTGTTACCGCCTCCGGGGTGGCAAGTTATGATGGTTCTGAGATGCATAGAGTCATTGTTAATGTGCCTGATCCGCGTATTCAGGCACTGGCGAAGTTATACAATCCCGCCAAAATTGTTCCGGCTACTATGCAATTAGTAGGTATTCCCGGTCTCGCTACCGACTCCGTTCCCAAGCCAGGGCACAGCACAAGACTGCTTAAACATATCAAAGATGTTGATGCCTTGCTGCACGTAATACGGTGTTTTGAAGAAGCTGACACCTTTCCCCAGCATGATAATGCCGACCCCGTGCGGGACGTAGAGACCATAGACCTTGAATTGATGGTAGCCGATAGTCAGACACTACAAAAAAAGATTACCCGCTTGTCCAAGAAAGTGCGAGCAGGCGATAGTGATGCCATTCATCAGGTGGCTGACTGTAAAAAAGTAAAAAAAGGATTGGATCAGGGAATACCTGCTCGCCGGCAAAGATTGGACGATAAGGAACTGGACAGTGTCCGTGAATGCAATCTGGTCTCACTCAAGCCCGTGCTATACATTGCCAATGTAAAGTCTATGGGAGATGCCGGGAATGACTATGTTAAAGCGCTTCAGACCATAATTGATGCCGATAGCTCTGAGGCTATTACCATCTGTGGCCGTGATGAAGCTGATATTAGCCAGCTTAACCCCGCAGAATGCCAGGAATTTTTAGCTGAACTTGGCTTGCAGGAATCATCCATGACGTGATTGCTGCAAGCCGCGTACCGAAAACTTGGGCTGGTGAATTTCTTTACCGTTGGCGAGGATGAGGTCCATGCTTGGACATGCCACAGAGAAGATAAAGCCCCAGTTGGTGCAGGTAAGATTCATACGGATATGGAGAGAGGATTCATACGGATGGAAGTGATACACTATAATGACTTGCTTGAGCTCGGCAGTGATACTGCTGTAATCAAGGCTGGCAAGCAACACATCGAGGGCAAGGCCTATGAAATTCAGGAGGGAGATGTCGTGGTGGTACTTTTTAATATCAGTTAACGACTATTGTCTGGGTTACAAACAAGGCTCCTGAGCTTGACTAACAAGCAAAAGTTCAAACTAAACAATTTGGCTTTTTGTTAATAGATTTAAAATGGGAAGCCTGATATCCTTTTCAACATTGACAGGACGTATACCAGATATTAGTATCATTTATGTCACCTGCGTAAGGAGTGTTGATAATGCTAAGGAATCTTGATTTGGATAAGCCTCTTGCATTCATTGACATCAAAACAACTGGCCTTAGACCTAACTCAGATAAAATTGTTGAATTATCTGTTCTCAAAATTCACCTGGATGGAAAGAGAGAATACAAAAGCCACAGGATTAATCCTGCTATTCCGATTCCGGTCGAGACGACTGCTATTTATGGTATCACTACTGGGGGCAGGTCAACGGGAAAGAGCCAAGAGAAGAACCTAAGCTATATGTTCCTGACAGTAGAGAGTCAACATCATATTTGAATTACATCGATAATATCGCAATTCCCCCTCGTCTGGAATGTGCTGTTCTTAGTAACTACAGTCATGTTCTTACCTCCTCCCAGATGATATCATCTATCTCAAATACTGGGCCATCATGGCATACCTGTTTTAACCCATCCTTAGTTCTTATAGTGCAGCCATAGCAAGCTCCGATACCACACCCCAAGCGTACTTCAAGAGAAATCTGACATTTCTTTAACTTAGATTCTTCGCTGAGTTTATCCTGGGGAGCTGAAGCTCTGAAGGAAGTGAAGGGGAGATTCTTCAGTCGCTCCGCTCTCTCAGAATGACAAGTTAGGCCTGTCATTGCCTTATACATACCTAAAGGACCACAGGCATATACCTGGTCAGCCCAGCTCAGGAAATCGGGCACGAGGTCGATTGCCATGCCTCTTTTACCCATGGTGCCATCCTCAGTAATAGGGATAAGTTGAACTCCGCTTGGTAAAGGCGGGAGATTGCTTCGCTTTTCACCCTCTCCCTTCGAGGGAGAGGGATTGAGGGTGAGGGGCGACGAAAAGGGGTAGAGCTGAGCAGCCGTGCTTGCCCCGTGAATCAAGGTAATCGAATGCTGCGATGCAGCACGCTGGGCTAAGAATACCAGCGGAGCAATACCAATGCCTCCAGCTACTAATAGCAAATTTCTTGAACTCGATTCGATGCTAAATCCCTTGCCTAAAGGGCCCAGAACATCTATTTTGTCACCTGGCTGGCGCTGAGACAACCAAAGGGTACCCTTCCCTATAACGCTGAATAGAATAGCAAATTGCGATTGCTTCGCTTCGCTCGCAACGGCAACCTGATGGATGCTAAAGGGGCGACGTAGTATCAATTCCTCACAGTATACCGTTATGAACTGTCCTGGCTGAGCAGAAATAGCTATGCCTGGTGTTTCAATCCACATGAGATTTACACCGGGCATAACTTCCGTATTGGAAACTACAAAGGCGAGAGTCTGTTTCACTTCCCTTTTGGCTTAGTTAGATACTCCCTAAATGGTTGAACGGTAAAGGCTTGTCTGGAACGAGTCAGAGCTTCCACGGCCACTCGAGCGGTGTCTAACGAGGTAAAACAGGGTATCCTTTTTTCCGCAGCAGCACGCCTGATACTGAATCCATCCTTTAGAGGAATCCGCCCTCCAGTTACCGTATTGACTACTCCATCTACAGAATTATCTTGGATGACATCAACGACATTGGGATGTCCTTCACTTAACTTCTTGGTCACCATATTCACAGGAAGCCCCGTGGACTCAATCACTGCCGCTGTTCCCTCAGTAGCGAAGAGCTCGTAATGAAGTGAATGTAACTTTTTAATCAAGGGCAAGGATTCAGCTTTATCTCTATCGGAAATGCTAAGCAACAAACCACCTTTGGGAGGCAACATCAATCCGGCAGCAAGAAGCGCTTTAACCAGAGCAGCATCAAAACTATAATCAATTCCCATAACCTCACCAGTAGATTTCATCTCAGGACCAAGGTAACTATCCACCCCAGTCAGCTTGGACATAGAAAAAACGGGAGCCTTTATGCCCACTAATCTTTGCTTCCTCCATAATCCACCCTTATAGCCTTGTTCCTTAAGGCTAATGCCAGCCATTACCTTGGTAGCAATGCGTACCATAGGCACACCAGTTACCTTAGAGATAAAGGGGATAGTCCGACTGGCGCGGGGATTCACCTCGAAAACATATACCAATGAACTGCCATTCTCTCTCGTGATTACCATTTGGACATTCATCAAACCCTTGATTTGCAAGGCTAGTCCTATTCTGGTGGTGTGGTCCACCATAATGTCCACCTCTTTTCTGGTTAAGCCAACCCCGGGGTAGATAGCCAGGGCATCGCCACTGTGCACGCCCGCTCTCTCAATATGCTCCATTATGCCCGGGATAAGCACCCTCTCTCCATCGCTAACAGCATCAACCTCAACTTCCTTTCCCATCATATATTTATCAATAAGAACAGGATGCTGGCTCTCTAGCTGCAATGCTTCGGTAAGATAGCGAACCATTTCAGCCTCGCTATACACGATTTCCATAGCCCTACCACCTAAAACATAGCTAGGGCGTATCAGCAAAGGATAGCCCAAAGACTTAGCCACATTTAATGCTTCATCAATGGAGGATACGCCAGCCCCGGGTGGCTGAGGGACACCTAACCTGTCCAGGAAATCTTCAAAACGATGGCGGTCTTCAGCTATGTCTATGGCTTCGGCACCAGAGCCGAGTATTAGCAAATTGTTACGAGCCAGGGGCTCAACCAGATTGATAGGAGTTTGCCCACCAAACTGGACAATAGAGCTAGCCTGACCTTCGTTCTCCAGTATGTCTCGAATGCTTTCCTCATCTAAGGCCTCGAAATAAAGGCGGTCGCTGGTATCAAAATCAGTGGAAACTGTTTCCGGATTGGAATTAACCAGGATGCTTTTAATTCCTGCTTCCTGGAGCGCCCAGGCTGAATGGACACAGCAATAGTCAAATTCTATTCCCTGTCCAATGCGTATGGGGCCGCTGCTGATAACCACCGCCTTTTTCTCCTCCAATGGCTCGGCTTCGTTCTCCTTCTCATAAGTGCTATAAAAATAGGGGGTTTCAGCATCAAATTCAGCAGCACAAGTATCCACCATTTTGTAAACGGGAAGGATTTTCCACTGCTGGCGAATTTGTCTTACCTGTTCCAGCAACCTATCGGCTAAAGTCCCAACCTGCTCATCTGAGAAGCCGAGCCGCTTTGCCTCCAATAAAAGCTCTGGCTTTAGTGGTTTAGAGAGAAGTTTCTTCTCCATGTCAACGATGTTTTTAAACTTATAAATGAACCAAGGGTCTATTCCAGTTAGTCGGGAGAGCTCCTCAGGAGCAACCTCCCTCCTTATCGCTGCCATAATTGCCCATATTCTTAAGTCATTGGGTTGAAGCGGGTAGGAATCAATCCCTTCCGTCTTAGTCCAAATCGGGTCTTCCCAGAGCAGAGTCCTTTTGCCAAATTCCAAAGAACGGATTCCCTTTTGTAAGGCAGCCTCAAAGCATCTATCAATCGCCATCACCTCGCCAGTAGCTTTCATCTGGCTGCCAATATCCCGGTCTCCCAAAGCAAACTTGTCAAAAGGCCACCTTGGAATTTTAACCACGCAGTAGTCTATGGCCGGCTCAAAGGATGCCAGAGTTTTGCCGGTAACTCTATTAGGGATTTCATCCAGCCTTTTGCCTATGGCTATCTTGGCAGCCACTCGGGCAATGGGATAGCCAGTGGCTTTACTGGCCAAAGCCGAGCTGCGGCTGACCCGAGGGTTGACTTCAATTACATGGTACTGACTTCTGGTAACCTCTTTTTGGTCCGGAGCCCATTTTTCTGCAACTATGGGGTGTGGAGTCAGAGCAAATTGTACGTTGCAACCACCTTCAATACCCAGAGCTCTTATAATTCTCAGGCTTGCCGACCTGAGCATCTGGTACTCCTTGTCATTGAGGGTCTGGCTGGGAGCCACCACGATGCTATCGCCTGTATGTACACCCATAGGGTCAATATTTTCCATGATGCAGACGGCAATGCAATTGTCGGCAGCATCCCGCATCACTTCAAATTCAATTTCCTTCCAGCCCAAGACGCATTGCTCCACTAGAACTTCGTGGCTCATGCTGGTGCTCAAGCCGTAGCCAACTATCTGTTCGAGCTTTTCCATCGTGTGAGCAATGCCTCCCCCTGTTCCTCCCAGGGTGTAAGAGGGACGAATAATAAGAGGCAGACCAATGGACTTCACCAGCTCTTTAGCTTCCTCTACCGACTTAACTGTGGCGCTCGCAGGCACAGGCTCGTCAATACCAACGAGAAGCTTCTTAAATAAAGACCTTTCCTCAGCCTTCTTTATCGTGTCTATGGGTGTGCCCAGAGACCTCACACCATATTTATCCAGTATGCCAGCATCAGCTAGCTCCACCGCCAGGTTGAGCCCCGTCTGCCCTCCGAGGGTGGGCAATAAGCCGTCAGGGCGCTCCCTCTCAATTATGCGAGCCAGGACTTCCACAGTGAGCGGCTCGATGTAGACGATATCGGCAATGCCCTCGTCGGTCATGATGGTAGCCGGGTTCGAGTTCACCA
>CAZQDF010000095.1:0-6289 GCA_964592065.1 uncultured Dehalococcoidales bacterium
GTGGCCCTATGGCTCTTAAAGAACTCACCAGTTACAAGTGGATTATCTTCGGCACTGGGCAGGTTCGCCCTTAGCCCTTCTGTCATTGCGAGGAGCCAAGTGAGCCACAGCGACGAGGAATTTCTTGAGGGGCTCGCTACCCACGTTGATTTTGCGCTAGTCGAAAGCGGCGCCCAGCACTCCAGCCTATCTAAGGAGATTCACATCAGGGCAAACAAGCTGGGGTAAGAAGGCATTTACCATGCTGAGCAATGCTATTAGATAATATATCATTTTGCCATTGCACAATATTCTACCTTGTCATTGCGAGGCTGACGAAGTCAGCCGAAGCAATCTCAGGACAAGCTCGGAACAAGCTCCGCAATCTCCCAATGGCAATATGTTTGGGAGGCTGTTGAAAAATGTAGTTGCCCAATTTATTGGGCGATTGTGCCTGATGAATCAGGCAACTACAAAAATCTGGGTGAAAGGCTTCCAAAATGACCAAAATTGAACAGAAAATTAAAACCAAACAGTCTCGGTTTGAATAGGAGGGAAAATGGCCAAAACACGTAAGACATGGCGAGAGAAGTTGGAAGTAGCGCAAGAGCCCAAGGTAGTTGATGACCCAAGAGGGCGAGGGAAAATGCTTATCCCAGCACCTCTTGATGTGGGTGCCCTGATACGTAAGGTCGAGATGGGAAAACTCATTACTGACAAGCAAATCAGGGAGCGCCTGGCGAGGAATTTTCATGCCGATTTAACCTGCCCCATGACGACGGGAATTTTTATTCGTATTGTGGCTGAAGCGGCAGAAGAGGACTTAAGAAACGGCAGGGAAGATATAACGCCCTATTGGCGCGTAATTAAGCCAGATGGCAGCTTAAATGAGAAGTCCCCCGGTGGCACGGAAGCACAAGCAGCTCATTTGAGAGCAGAAGGACATACTATCGAACCAGGCAAAGGCAAGAAGCCACCTAGAGTAAAAGACTTCGATAAATCTTTGCAGAGGCTGTGACTGCTATGTGGTATAATTCAAAAGGTACAGGAAATGAACCGGACTGGTTCTGGGAGGTATATTGATGGCGATACGATTTACCCTTACTGAGTACATAAACCAGGCTCTAGCAAATGCCATCTATGACAAGTTGGAGGATGGCACTTTTGCCGGGCGAATTCCTTTGTGCAAAGGAGTAATAGCTTTCGCTCCCACCCTGCGGGAATGCGAAGATGAATTGCGTTCCACTCTGGAGGATTGGATTCTGGTTGGTCTTAAATTGGGCCATCCTCTGCCAGTAATCTCCGGTATTGACCTCAATAAGGAGCCCCGCCGTGAGCCGGTGGAGGCCGTGTAAGCGCCGGGAGTTCATCCGCCGTCTTGGAAAGCTTGGCTTTGATGGTCCATATTCAGGCACGCGACACCAGTTTATGGTCTACAAACAGCATCGTCTGACAATCCCCTCTAATATCGAATATTCGGTGCCTCAACTTCAAATGTTATTGCGAGAAGTGGAAGAAATCACGGGTCGTCAAATTACGGCTGAGGAATGGAATCGCCTGCGATGAGAGCTGATTTAGGCAAGGGACTTTGAGGAATCTTTGCAGAGGCTGTGAATAGGAGTAGAGGCTGGCTTTAAGCAGCAAGTTTGAAAGCCATTATAGCAAATGCTAGAGTTTGCTAGATTAAAGCGGATTAGGCAAATCATGAGTTCGTATATACCGCTGTCATATGAAATTCAAAGAATCATGTTAAGTAAAGTTAATATTAATAATAGTTTTTGTTTGGAGGAAAAGCTATGGCTGAAAATCAAAACATACTGGAATTAAATTCTGCTATGATGAGGAATACCTATAAAATTGAAGGAGAGGGTTCTATTGGGTCATGCTTTTTAATTGGGAAACCTTTTAAAAAAGACCCGAGTCGGGCATATTTTGTTCTAGTAACAGCCGCACATGTATTTGAGCAAATGAAGGGTGAGGAAGCAACAATCTATTTGCGGAGAAAGCAAAATGATGATTTGTTCGGGAAAATCCCTTGGGGGATTAAGATACGTCAAGGTAGTGATGCCTTATGGGTTAAAAATAAATCAGGGATTGATGTTGCTGTAATATATGTTAGCCTTCCAAAGGATATTGATCTTCAATTGTTACCTACAACTATGTTTGCTGATGACAAAGTTTTGACTGATTTTGAAATTCATCCTGGCGATGAAATGTGTTGTTTAGGCTTCCCTTTCGGGACTGAAGCAAATGAAGCAGGTTTCCCCATTTTAAGGAGTGGCAGAGTTGCATCTTTTCCTCTTGTCCCAACACGAAAAAATGAATCTTTTTTACTTGATTTTCAGGTTTTTAGAGGGAATAGCGGGGGCCCTGTTTATTTTGTTGAATCTAACAGAAATTACGCTGGAGGGACGCATATCGGTAAGATTCAGTTTATTGCAGGACTTGTTTCACGAGAGTTCAATGTAACAGAAACTATTAAGAGTTTATATGAGACAAAACAACAGATCCACCCCTTGGCGTTAGCTGTTATAATTCATGCATCGCATATATTAGAAACAATTAATCAGTTGCCCGAACAAGAATGATTCGTTGAACATCCGATAACGCCGAGTATTTGGTTTCGTTCCTGTTGGTCGTTCTATCCAAGTTGTGCTAACGCGCAACTTCAGCTATGTTGGGGAACATTAAGCGAAAGCATATGTACTCATTAAGGAGGCAAAAATGCAACACAATGCTATTCTCCAGAAGCTGAAATCCTTGTCTAATCCCAAAGCAATAGAGGGCATGGCGAGGTACGGAATTACATCAGAGAAAACTTACGGGGTGTCAATCCCAAACTTGAGAAGGATTGCCAGGGAAATAGGAACAGACCACAAGCTTGCTCAACAACTCTGGGCATCGGGTATCCGTGAGACTCGGATACTCGCAAGTATGGTTGATGACCCGGGCGAGGTAACTGAGGAGCAAATGGAGAGTTGGGTAAAGGATTTTGACTCCTGGGATGTTTGCGATCAATGTTGCAATAATCTCTTTAGGAGAGAGACTGAATTTGCTTACCCAAAAGCTGTCGAATGGAGTTTCAGAGAGGAAGAATTCGCCAAAAGAGCAGGGTTTGTTTTGATGGCAGCATTAGCCGTTCATGATAAAAATGCAAAAGACGTGGAATTCTTAGAGTTCCTGCCTGTAATAAGAAGAGAGTCTGTTGACAGTAGAAACTTTGTCAAAAAAGCAGTTAATTGGGCATTAAGGCAAATCGGGAAAAGGAATCTCAATCTGAACAAGAAGGCGATTGAAACCGCCAGGGAGATTCAAAGGATGGATTCAAGGAGTGCTAAATGGATTGCTTCTGACGCAATTCGAGAATTGACCAGTAAAGCGGTTCAAGAAAGGATAAAATTGGTTGGGATTGCCACGCTGCTTGTCACGCCTTCGGCTCGCAACTTCGGCTCACCGCAATGACATCCTAAGAACAGGAGCCCAATGAAGGATTTACCTCAAGTCATAAGCGCATATATGTCTAGGACAACCGGCATTAGGGAACATTGTGCCCGGTGCTTGCGAACCGAACGATGGGATGGGAGCGTAGTACTGATGATTGTCGACGCAGCTTTCACTTCTATCGGCCTCAATTACTTTACCGCCGTAGTCCCCAAGGTGATGAAGTTTAAAGAAGAATTAGTCGACTGTGGCAAGGTTAAAGACCTTGAAAGCCTGCGCAATCTCCCGGAAGAGAAAGCAAAAAGCATCTGGAGGAACAAGAGGTCCTGGCAAGCAGCAAAATCTATCGCCTCTTACCTTTATGAACTTGGGGAAATGGAAGGCTTGGATGAGCGAAGAGCCTTTAGGTTCTGGGCAGCTAATTCGCAGCTCGAGGGCTGGAGAGAAGACCCCATAGGCAAAATCAGCGGAGTTGGCATTACTACATTCCAGTATTTAAGGATGATGGGAGGTGTGGATACAGCAATGCCTGATAAAATAGTAAGGAAAGTAGTTAAGCAAATCCTCTATGAAGCTGAGCTGGATATGCCAACCGAAAGGGAAATAGACTTAGTCAGGACAATTGAGCGATTGTCAGAACTCTCAGGTTACGGACCTATCGAGATATGTTGGATGACATGGCTCATTCAGCCTGAGGGAAAGATGATAAGGATGAGCAAGTATCGGAATCTCCTGGACAAGATATAGATGAGTAACCTGGGTAAAGAGTTCAAATCAAATGATTGAAATCTCTCAAGATGCGTCACTCAAAATGCTAAATGCTCCCTTTATGAAGGTTTTTGCGGCAATCATCCTAATCTCGGCTGCCTCTTTGCCTCAATACATAATACGCCACAGGAAAAGGAGAGATGAAAGACCGATAAAGGCCGTGGTTTAAATAATAGCGATTGATAGCATCAGTTACAATCTCTATGAGGGCCTAAACTTCTTGACCTTTTTTTCGTTTTTAATGTTAAACTAGAGAGAGGGGAGGCAGATAAATGAATAAGTTGCTCAAAATTTCAATTCCCGTGGTGCTAATTCTGGGTTTAATGCTGACCACTGCCTGTGCTCAAGCAGGTGTGTCGCAATCAAAGCCAACGGTGCCGACGATGGCGCCAACGCCAATGGAAATGCCGCCCCCAGCGCCAGAAGGTTTTGTTGATGAGGGGGGGGGATATCCGAGTGCAGTTCCTAGCGGGCCAACTATAGAGCGCAAAATCATAAAAACAGGCTACATAACACTAGAGGTGGAGGACGTAGTTGAGGCTATGGATAAGGTGGCTGAAGTAGCTGGTGAGCTAGATGGCTATGTGGTTTCCTCCAACAAATATGAACAGAAAAGGGGGATTTCGGGCAGCGTTGCCATCCGTGTTCCCACTGATACATTTGACGAAGCCTTTGAAAGGCTTCGCGAGCTGGCGATAAACGTGCCGCAGGAGAGCACTCAAGCAACGGATGTGACCGAGGAGTATGTCGACCTCGAGGCCCGGCTGCGCAACCTGGAAGCGACTGAAGCCCAATACCTGGCACTGCTGGAGAAGGCAGAAAAAGTTGAGGAAATGCTAAAGGTACAACAGGCGCTTTCCGATGTGCGAGGGCAGATTGAACAGATCGAAGGTCGTATGAAATACCTGGAACGAACTTCGGATATGGCGCTTATTGAAGTAACCCTAAATGAGACCAAGGGGTTAGCTGAGCCCTGGAGTGCCTCAAGTGCCGTCAAGTCAGCAGTGCGTGGACTAACCACATTTGGAAGGGGTTTAGCCACTGCGCTCATCTGGCTTGGCATCTTTTGCTGGGTGTGGATTCCGCCTTTGGTAATCTGGCTCAGGCGCCGAAGGAGAGCAAGGGGATAGATTTCTGAGGTACTCAGCATACTGGGCTAAGCGGGAGAAAACAAGTGCCGCGCGGTCAGGTTGAGTATAGTATGCGAGCCCTTTTTGCCCTGCCATTTTCTTTGCCTTAACGTCTATATTCTCACTTTCAAGCTCTGTGGCAATGATGATTGGTTTACCGTGTTTGGCAACCAAGGCCACTAACTGGTTGAAGAGCTGGCCCATACCATCCTCGAAGGCTTTAAGCTTTTCCTGTGGAACTGAGCCTGAGGCCAGGTCATCACGGAATAATACTCCGATATTTATTGGTAGTGCCACCATTAAATTTAGCAATACCATCCCATCAATGCTATTACAGCGAAGCAAAGCCTCGATAGCCTTCACCGCATCCATACCAAAAGCTCCTGCTGCCAAATCCACTGGATTGTCATGGTTCCACCAGGGAGGCAAGATAGTATTTAGCTCCTCTATAGTTTCCTCAGGAAGGTGAGCCACATTGAGGCCAGCATAAGCACAAGCATCGGCAGCGAGAACCCCCAACCCTCCGCCACCAGTGAGTATCCCAACGCTCTTTCCCTTGGGCAAGGGCTGATTCAGAAGGGCAACACCAATGTCAACCATCTCATCCATGTTTCGAGCCCGTATGATTCCTGTCTGCTTGCAAGCAGCATTAAAGGTGGCATCAGAACCCGTTAAGGCTGAGGTGTGTGACCTGGCTGCCCTGGCCCCGGCAGCGGTGTATCCCACCTTAAGCATAACGATGGGTTTTCTTCGAGTGACTTTTTTGGCTATTTCAAAAAACCTTCTCCCATCTTTGAACCCCTCGGCGTAGCTCAGTATAACTTTGGTCTCTGCATCCTCGGCTAAATACTCGAGATAGTCTTCACAATGTAAATCTGCTTCGTTGCCGTAGCTGATAAGTCTGCTGATGCCAAAGTCTTTATCTATCAACTTATGAGCGAGGGAGACAGCCACATTGCCACTTTGCGAAA
>CAZQDF010000096.1:0-6253 GCA_964592065.1 uncultured Dehalococcoidales bacterium
CATTAAGGATGTTGAGAAGCCAGTGGGAGACCCGCTGATGAATGCAACGCTCAACCCTGATGAACGCTTGCTGCAAAGACTTGGCGTTGATTGCCGCTACCTTTTCGCAGGTGGTCATCTGGAAGAGATAGAGCCAGGGGATAGCAACGGTAATGGCAGAATAAGGCAAGGCGACTTTGGCGTAAGATTTAAAGCATTTGGTCATTATGGCGACCCCGACAAATACCTTTGGCGAGATATGAACACTGTGGAAGAGATAGAGAATTCTCCACTCTGGCCTGACCCCAATGACCCTATATATGCGGAGGGATTGCGAGAAAAGGCCAAGTACCTTCACGAAAATACTGACTACGCAATAGGTATGGAGTTATTTCTCTTTGGTGTCATTGCCGACCTAATGACTATGTGCTTTGGAATGGACAAGTGGCTAATGAATATGAAGCGTAACCCCAAGGTGTATTACGCGTGGATAAATAAATATTTAGATGTTAGCGATAAGATAGTGGCTAGTATACTTACTGCTGTGGGAGATTACGTAGACCTGGTAGTTATGTATAATGATTTCGGTACTCAGATAAGTCTTAATATGTCTCACGATGATTACTGCCACTTCTTCAAACCTTATGAAGCCAGACTGGTCCAGAGGGTAAAGTTGTACACCAAGGCAAAGGTCATTGAGCATTCCTGTGGGTCAATTTGGAGTGTTATACGAGATCGCCATGAGATTGGAATAGATGTACAGAATCCTCTCCAGCCTCTGGCAGCTAATATGAATGCAGAATATCTCAAGTATAATTTCGGAGATATAATGTGTTTCCACGGTGGTATAGATATACAGAGACTTTTACCCTTCGGGACTCCTAAAACTATCAGAGAAGAGGTGAAGAGGCTAATAAGGATTTTTGGTCCCGGTGGAGGATGGATTGCTGCTCCTTCGCATAATATTGAACCTGAGACTCCACCAGAAAATATAATGGCTATGTATGACACTTTACAGGAATTTGGCAGCTATCCCATCAAAGACCCCATCAAACTTACCAGCGGCGCTCCGGGGGCATCCTGATAGGGTACTCCCGCGACCCGTCGACTGGCAACATTCCGAAACGGTGACAGAGGAAGGCTGCAGAAGGCGAAAAGTGATACCAGCGGCGCTCCGGGGGCATCCTGATAGGGTGCTCCCGCGACCCAACCGGCAACAATCTGAATGGGAAAAGCATGTCTATAATCTATGATATCCGTCTGAGCTTGAAGATGAAGGAATTACTGCGCCGAGAGGGAATCAAGGATTATTCCAGGCTCAGGCCTGAGATAAGAAATTTAATTCGTGAACTACTAGCCAGTGTCAAGAATGAGCGTCTCTTGGAGCCAGCTATTGCCTACGAAATCTACACCGTAGCTAAGATGGACCACCACCAATTGTACCTGGGGGCTAATGCGGCGCTGCATGGCTCACTACTCCCTTCGCTCTTACCAGAGGCTAAGGAACTGGCTGTGGTGGTTTGCACTATCGGTCCCAAGCTAGAGAAAGAGGTGGCAGACTACTTTCGTAAAAAAGAGCCTTTGTGGGGGCTGCTTTTGGACGGTATCGGAAGCGCAGCAGTGGACTCCCTGATTCAGGAAGTCCGTAAGCTTATGACGCGTGAGGCATCATCCCGTGGCTATGAGGCCAGCGGCCCCCTCAGCCCGGGGTCGCCTGATTTTCCTATTTCAGAACAACAACAGATATTTAAACTAGTGCCCGCGGAGGAAATTGGGGTGAGCCTGACCCCTTTAGGAATGATGTTTCCCAATAAGTCACAGTCTATGGTCATTGGCATGGGACTGAACATGCCAAGCTGGACGCAAGCTGAAATCTGTGCCCACTGCAGCCTGCAGAAAACCTGTCCCTACAAAGCGCATGCCTGAGCGTACAGAGGGAGGTAAAACTTAAATTGGAAAGAGTATGACGACTTACATGATTGATTTCGAGCCAGTAGGTCGGCGGGAGAAATGCCCTGCTGACCAATCGCTCCTGGACTGTGCACGCCGGCTAGGCGTGGATATAGTTAGCATATGTGGGGGTAGGGGAATGTACGGCTGCTGCAAAGTGCAGTTAGTGGCTGGGCGTGTCTCGGAGCCAACCCGTAGTGAACGGCACCACCTTTCATCGGAGGAACTAGAGGAAGGCTACCGCCTAGCTTGCCAGACCTATCCACTCAGTGATTTGAAACTGCGTGTGCCCGCGGAATCGATGACCGCTTCGCAGCGCACCCAGGTGGAAGGGTTAGAGGTCACCGTTCGCCCGGAGCCACTGGTTAAGGCCTATCATGTTAAGTTGTCAAGTCCGACTCTCTCGGACTTGCGAGCCGACGCTGACCGTCTAATAGAAGCGCTGGAGCAGCAGCACCAGGTATGCTGCAATACCATTGACATTGAGGTCTTGCGGGACCTTCCCCCCCAACTCCGGTCTTGGGATTGGGAGGCTCAGGCTTCGGTGCGAGGTGAAGAGGTGGTAGCTCTCGGCCCCTGGCCTCGTCGCCAACTAGGCCTGGCTATTGACCTGGGAACTACTAAGATCGCCGGCTATCTGGTTGATTTGAGCAGCGGCCAGACTTTAGCTGCTAAAGCTATCATGAATCCCCAGATTGCCTATGGTGAGGATGTCATATCTCGTATGGCTTCCGTGAGAGAGTCACCAGCTGAAGCGAAACGGCTGCAGGAGCTGGCTGTGGAAGCCTTGAACCAATTAGCTGTTGATTCGTGTGCTCAGGTTGACGCCAAGCCGGAGGAGATTGTTGAAGTGGTGGTGGTTGGCAATACCGCTATGCATCATCTTTTTCTTCGTTTGCCGGTGGAGCAACTGGGCTTTGCCCCGTATGTGCCTGCAATTAGAGACTCACTGGATATCAAAGCTCGTGATGTAGGGCTTCATATTGCACCGGGGGCCTATGTCCATTTATTGCCTAACATCGCTGGCTTTGTGGGAGCTGACCATGTTGCCATGTTACTGAGTACGGAGGTCTGGCAGTCTGAAGGAACAGTGCTGGTGCTGGACATCGGTACCAACACTGAGATATGCCTGGTGAATGGCGGTGACATGACCAGTCTTTCCTGCGCCTCTGGTCCAGCTTTCGAAGGGGGACACATTAAGTGCGGCATGCGAGCTGCTGAAGGAGCTATAGAACACTTGAGGCTGAAAGAAAGCCAGGTTGATTATCACACTATCGGAGCAACCCCGCCGGTGGGTCTTTGCGGTTCCGGTATCCTGGATGCTGTGGCCCAGCTTTACCTGATTGGGGTAGTGGATAGGGGTGGCAGGATGGGCGTTGACCACCCGCGAGTACGTGTATTGGAGGGAGAACGGGAGTTTGTTCTAGTCAGCGAAGAGGAGCGTAGTGGAGGCGGAGCAATCACCATCACCCAGCACGATATCAGAGAGTTGCAGCTGGCCAAGGGAGCCATACGCACTGGTGTTCAGACGCTGTTAGAAGCGAAAGACCTCTCTGAGGAGGAAGTCAATCAGGTAATTATCGCTGGGGCTTTCGGCACTTACATTGATGTGGCTAGTGCGGTGACAATTGGCATGTTGCCATCACTGCCTCTGGACCACTTCCGGCAGGTGGGAAACGCTGCCGGGATGGGAGCTAAGCTAGCCCTCATCTCACGCAGCAAGCGAGCCGAGGCGCAAGCGCTAGCCCATCGTGTCAACTACATCGAGTTGGCTGCTACGCCTCACTTCGTGCGGACTTTCGTTCAAGCTAATTACATAGGTGCATGTAAGATAGTTCATGGCAAGAGGGAGGAAATAGATTAATGAACACCAGAGTATCAAGTGCTACGAAAGAGGTGGTTATTGGCGATGGTTGGCCAACAGTGCTTATCGGTGAGCGTATCAATCCTGCCGGCAAGAAAAAACTGGCTGAGGCTCTGAAGGCAGGCAATCTGGAGATTGTCCGCCGGGAAGCCCTGGCTCAAGCACAGGCTGGGGCAGACATTCTTGACATTAATGTAGGTACATTCGGTGTGGACGAGGTAATTCTGCTTCCCCAGGCAGTGCAGGAGGTGATGGATGCAGTAGACCTACCGTTATGCCTTGACAGTGCCAACCCTGACGCTTTAGCAGCAGCTCTCAAGGTCTATAAGGGTAAGCCCGTCATTAATTCGGTCACTGGTGAAGAGCACTCTCTAGCTAAGGTTCTGCCCTTGGTCAAGGGATATGGAGCAGCAGTGATTGCTTTGGTGCAAGACGATGAAGGTACCCCGAAGGATTCAGAGCGGCGGATAGCCATCGCCCATAAGATAGTAGAGCGGGCTGAGGCTGCCGGTATCTCTCGCCAGGACATCATCATTGATTGCCTGGCTTCCGCTGTAGGAGCCGATACTGACTCTGGATTGGTGGTTATAGAAACTATTCGCCGGGTTAAGGCTGAATTGGGAGTGAACCTGACGCTGGGAGCTAGCAACGTCTCTTTTGGCTTGCCTGACCGTGACCTGCTTAATAGTGCCTTTGTAGCTATAGCTATTGCCGCAGGTGCGCCTTGCCTCATTGTGGATGTAGCCAAAGTACGTCCAGCTGTTCTAGCTGCCGACCTAATTCTAGGTCACGATAAATATGCCAGACGTTACATCGAAGCTTACCGCCAGGCTAGAATTGCTAGTAATTCATAATATAAATAAGTTAGATTTAAGGAGGTTGTGCAATGCTAAGAGTTAAGGAATGGGGATATAGTAATCCAATCATTTCACCTCTTTATCCTGCTCCACCCCTGTATTGGGTAAATTTTGAAGTGCAGTTGGTTGTTTACGAGACGGATATTTGCAATATAGAAAAGCTTCTGCCCTATCCTTTAGAGCCTAATGGCAATAAAGTGGTTACCTGGATTTCCAACCAACCTTTCACTAATCACGGTAGTAGTCAGGAGGCAGCAATTTATGTGCAGGCAAAGTACAAGCAGTATGCGGGTACTTATGAGCCATTTTTGTATGTAAGTACTGAAATTCCTCTTGCCGCAGGGCGGGAAATCTGGGGATATTGTAAAAAGATAGCTAATATTTCCTTGCATTTTGAACAGGAACAAGTCAGAGGGGAAGTGGAAAGAGTACGTACAAAGATAATGAAGTGTCTTTGTATTCGTGAGGTGCCAGCAAAATTAGAAGAGTTACCCTTGGGTCCTGTATTTTCCTTGAAAGTGATCCCTGGTGCTGCAGAAGATGAGCCTCCTCTGAGACAGCTGGTTTTTACGGAAGGCAGAATAACAGCTAAAGAGGGTATGTTTTTTAAAGGTAAAGGCTCAGTAGACTATGAAAGATCAGAGATAGACCCTACCTACCTTCTGGAACCCAAGGAAGTTATTGCTGGTTATTACGGGATACTCGACCTTGTGTTGCCTTATGGCAAGATTGTTTACCGCTACCAAGATGTGTGAGCAGTATACTAAGGAGTTTTAAAAGAGCGCATCAGGGTTACAATGTTACGCAGTTGTTTGAATTACTAATTCGGGATTGGGAAGAGTCAAAGCTGATATTGCGGGTTGGGCATCTGTAGGGCGAGCTTCTGCCAAGGGAAACTGAGGTGCTAGGGTGTTTTAACACCTTTTCTGCCACGAGCTTAAATAGATTACCTCCCTCTCCCGTGTGAGTAGCCTCAGCCATAATCGGGCAAGTGGCAGCGCATCACCACTGTTTATTTAAGACCTTCCGAAGTGAGTAACGTGGGATGAAGTGAGGAGCATACCTCTACTCCCAGGATGCTTGGTTCAATTTCTGCTAACATTTTGCTAACAAAGTGATTGATATGCCCCAGCACTGGATGCCACCCCAGATACAAAATGAATTTTTCCACTCAGCAAAATAGCACTTATTTGTATCTGTGGTTGTGAGGTGGCATAGAGTGTTTGCGACTCTTAATCAGCCAATTTCCAGCCACTGTGGAGGCTGAGATACATGGGTAACACTCGGGGTATGATTAGTAATGATATTAGCCTGATGTGAGGAATTACCAAGATGAGAAAGTCAGCCAGCTTCTATTTCTTTAAGACCAAACCCATTATTTTAGAGAATAGATACGAGCAGTGGAGAGGAGTGGCAGACCTTTTATGCCTTACAACCCGCGAGAGATTGAGAGTAGAATGGATGCTCTTCTATTATACGGTGGCCAGAGGGAATGTTACCCTCACCGCTCAGCATTTTGGTATCTCAAGGAAGGCCTTTTACAAGTGGTTGGTTCTACGTCAATAAGTGTGAAACTGTGCCCTCGCAGCCCGGGTTAGTTGCC
>CAZQDF010000097.1:0-6244 GCA_964592065.1 uncultured Dehalococcoidales bacterium
ACTGGCCACTGTATTACCCTATTGTGATGTAGTCACAACAGACAGATTTATGAAGTATATCTTGGTTAATCACCCTAGTTTTGATAACAAGTACAAATGTAAGATATTTTCAGCCAGTAAAGCAGATCGTCTCGCCTTTAAAGAGCTGGTAAGGGAGCTAAAATAAGGGGCCCATGACTTGTTTGCATAGAGCTTTTGATTAACAGCAACGTTACATAGTTGCTCAGGGAGGCAAGCGTTACCCTCAGACATTTAGGCTCTAGAGTGAACCTGCCCCATCCTAAATTGCGAGCCTCGCTTAAACAATCCATCGGAAAGTTCAAGCAGCCCCACTGGCAATTCCCGCAATTCCCGTGGTAATTCCCGCTGCTGCTGCTGCGACGACTGCGGCGACGACGGTGAAACTTTGCGCAATCCTGGCATTCGGGTAAATTCCACAGCTTTTGCATAAACTCATCGCTCACTTTGATTGCGTGAGCCGATACTCTCTACAAGTGCTCTATGCTACCCGGCATTAGCGCATTTATTTCGTGCCGCAGATCCCTAGTTGCGCTACTGCGCCAGGAGCTAAGTCAAAGGGCTCCATTTCGTTTAATTCATCCCGTGCTGCCCTAACCCTGCGGATTACTTCTCCGTCTCGCATTCCAGTGTTGCGTGCGAAACGTATTGCCTCGGCCAGTGCTCCGGATGCCCTGCTCAAATGCTCATCCGAGCAAACAGTACAGGCGGTGCCGCTCGTAATCTCCGTGCGTGCCTGCGTGCGTGCCTGCGTGCGTGGGATATTTTGTTCAACAACTTTTTCAGAATCGTATTCATTTTCCGCTATTTCTGGCACTTTTTTTTCTGTGCCGAAAGTTACTACTGCACCGGGAATTGACGGTGGGCTAGCGGAATATTTCGGCTTAATAATAAACCGCTCCCACGGTATTCTAGAAACGCCACCTATTAGTAAAGCCCACCACGGCATATTGCAATAATAATGCACAGGGAATTTGGTTCCTGCTCGGCTTCTTAATTGCTGCTACTGCTAGTACCGGTGGCCAGGAAATCCTGGGAATATGGTAGGAATAACGATATCTCGCTTTCAGTACCACAATCGGAATCACCTAACATCTCGTTATCAATCCAATTTAATATCCCGTTCTCTGTCCCTTAAACTATGATTGTGGAATACCTTAGCGACAAGGAAGTCATAAACACGGTGAGAAAATACAACATCGCCCCCGACAGCATGAAGAGCGAGGCATTTGCCTTGTTCGAGCGCGGTTATTCACTGAAGGAGACCCGGTTCTTGCTTCGCAAGCACAAGAATCCCGCTAATCCATCAAGATACAGCAGCACACTTAGAGAATATCGAAAACTGTGGGAGTCTGTGCAGAAATAGATATCGGATATGGATTCCAGAGATTGCAGCGCACGCGGTTTCTGCGTTCATGTATGATCAAACAGAAACACAAAACGATGTAATGTGCAGCCCCGAATAGTAAACTTAGCTCAGAGGCGTAATGCCAATAGAAGCGGTTTTTGGGGGCGATCTAGTGAGAAAAAGTCCCTATTATATTAAGCAAGACCCTCAGGGTTTCCAAGACAGAGCTGAAATACTGCGAGTAGCGAAGTTGGAGAACAAGACCGTACGAGGTATTGGAATGGGTTCTTTAACCAGCATCGCAGCCAGAGACTTCAATTGCCAGGTCACTAATATTGATATTTCAGCAGAAGAATTAAAAGAAGCAGCTGTGGAAGTAAAGAAGGAAGGCTTGGAGCAGAAGAATCAGCCTGGAGTAGGCTAATACATTAGATTTACCCTACCCCGACCGGGCTTTTCATATCTAGCGGTTCCACAGCAGTCGACCTTAGCTGGCTAGAAGGAAGATTAAACTCCTTAGGCGAAGGTGAGCGCTATTCCAGCAAAATGATGAATGCCTCCATCTGTAAAAAGAGATAAAATAGGAGCCATGGACACCAAGATATCTCAGACTTCAGAAAGAGCAGTAAAGATCGTGAGTGTCTCCAGATGAACAATGATTTCAGAAAACTAAGCAGGGTAATAGTTGCCGTTTTGGTAGTAGCTCTACCGTTCCTAATAGCTGGCTGTGCGCCAGAATCTAAAACTCCCTCCTCTATACCAGCAAAGATAGAACTTAGTGAGCTAGAAGAGCTTGAACGAAATATCACAATACAAGTGGAAGGAGAGACTGTACACTACTCAGAGGAGAGGAAATGGGCTGAGAATGAATTCTCAAACCTGACGGAAGAGAAGGATAGATTCAGTTTTAGCCAAATTGAAGAATTTAAGGCAACCTATCAAGTGGACGCTGCTAACTTTGATTTAAAGGTCAATGAAGAAGAAAGGTCGACTATTCTGAAGTGTGATATTTATGTTGAGCTCGATAGTTGGTATGATTTCCATTGGTTTCTAAGACCCCTTGGTCTAGATTTCATAGATGACCACTTTGAAAAGTCAGAAAGAGAGTTATCATGGGAAGGTTCTTTAGACGAGGTAAAGACGACTATTCTTCTCAGGTTTGATTTTAAGATTGATAATTGCCACGCGCATGTCTGGGCAAAAGACAAAGTCTAATAACTATGTCCGTGTCACTCCTATGTTTGACCCTTGGGTTAAACTTTAACGCAATGATTTAAGGCATGTAATTAAGTTAACGTTCTGACCGGTTGTTCGGTCCTGCGATAAAGCTCTAGACTATCCTCGAACTCAGCATGTCTTCCACTGCAGAGTTGCCAGGAGTATAATGGAATTAGAGGCTGATGGGTATGAAGAGGCTAACTCTTTTAATCTCCCTCCTAGCAATACTATTAGGTTTAATCCTGTCCGGGATAAGTGATAGTGCCATATCTATTGCTGATACCAACACTCCCGAGAGCGAACTGAGTAGCCGCGTGGGTGAAAGCGAGGATCCTGGTTCTGCAAGTGCCACAGTCACGATTACGATGTTTACTGTGACTGATGAGTAGTTCAATTGAGTTGATATTAGAAGAGCACAATCACAAAATTGGAAGGAGGTGAGCAAGATGTGTTGGTTAAGTGATCTATTCAAATCACAGCCAAAATTCACTGAATATAAGATTCCAGGTAGTGAGCTGGCAGGCAAAATAAGAAATCTTGGGCTGAAAGTTCCTTTTGGTATGTTGGACGGTTGGTACTATTACACAGATTTGGAAGGCTGGGCTGAGGTGTTATACAACTTAGTATTCAGCTCAAGGCTTTATAAACCTGACCGCTTTGATTGTTCGAACTATGCATTAAAGGCAATGAATGAGTCTGCGGAAAGATATGGTCTGAATACCTTAGCTATGGTTATAGGAGATATGCCCCAAGGGAGACATGGCTTCAATATGCTGTTTTACGGTGATGGATTCATGCTCTGGGAACCAAATGCTGGTTTTGATTGGTCCGGCCAGCCTTTTGAGATAGGAGAAAATGGCTACAAGCCAGATGATGTCTTAATATAACAAGGATGAAGCCAAGTAATAGACTTGACACAAGAGCTTGATCGCCCAAAGGTTTAAAAAATCTGACCGCTGACATTCAAGAACAGATATGAAGACAGCCGATAATTCTTGTGCAAGGACTATTATCACAATTACGACGTTTACTGTGACTGGTGGGCACTCAAGCTAAGATACCTCTGGCTGTGGTCTACAGACAAAGCTCAACTAGCTAACAATCAGTTACAAGCATTTAGGCTTTCCCTATTCGGAATACCTTTGTGCCACAAACAGGACAAACACCCTGGACAGCTGTTCTATTGTTCTTCAGCGTGATTTGCTGAGGATTCTTTATTTCCACTTTCTTTCTGCACTTCATGCAATAAGCTGTCGCCATAGCACTGTACCTCCTCATTGCCGGTTTCTGCTATTCTTACCTCACGAACGCGCTTATGTCAATAGTTCTAGGATCAGTGCAGTTACCTTTATAATACGAAATGGCTAATTGTTAGATTCGCCTACGACCCTACAGCTAGACTAACAATGCCATTTAAGTAGATTGGCGCAGGAAATTTATTCTTGTGTTTAGCGTAAGTATTGTCAGCTCGGTCTTGACACTCAGACATACCGAACCTAGAATTTAGAATATGAGGAGTGTGAGGCCAACGTATAAGAATTTTGTTTAGAGACTCATGCGATTCTTAAGGTACCCTGGAGGCAAAAGTAGACTATTATTGTTCTTAGCCGATTTCTTGCCTGAGAGCAGCGAAATAAAGGGAAAATACGTCGAACCCTTTGTAGGTGGTGGTTCTGTTTTTCTATATGTGGGACCTGAGAGGTCAGTGATTTCAGATTTGAATAAAGAATTAATTGACCTGTATAGAGGGATAAGAAGTTATCCACATAAAGTCTGGGAGACATTTGTTGGGTTCCCAACTGGCAAAGATGCCTTCTATAGAGTTAGGGGCGAAAACTATAATGATAAGTGCCTGTATTATCGTGCGGCACGCACCTTATATCTAAATCGGACCTGTTTTAAAGGAATGTGGAGACATAACACCGATGGTAATTTCAGTATTGGATATGGGGGTGAAGAAAGAAGGTGGGCAAGGGCGAATTCAAATAGAGCGCCTACGATTCGGGCAGGTTATCCCACTCTATCACTAGCGTTATTTCTTGCCTGTGCAGCTATCTACACGTAGGTGGCTTTAGGTCGGTGGGCGGTATGTGTTCTAGTCGTTCAAGTGAGTAGATAGCCTACCGGTGAGGTGCCATGATCTGGCCCGGGAGTTTTAGACTGCCCCGCCTGGCGTTCTCTTGCGCTTTCCGCCGTGCCAGCTCTCCCTTGCATAGAAAATGAGGTGGGACTTTGCCTCGCCCAGGATTTCCACTCAGCCGTACCGTCTTTTGAAAACGCCATGACAAAGAATCCTGGGGTTCTACCTTCACGTACGGAGACATGCAATGACACAACGCAGCAACAGATTGCTCAGTCTGACTTTACTGTAGCAATCGCTACAATAGACAGGTCTGCCATCGCTAGGCTCAAAAGGTACTTCGGTGTCTTTGCCGCACTCGGCGCATATTGCAGGAAACATTTGGCGTGGAGACCCGTTGCTGTGGCCACTATTTGCGTATCGCTCTGCCTTCCTTGCCTGGCGGCATGAGGGACAGCGCTTGGGCTCATTAGCATAGCCCTTAGACTGAAAAAACTCTTGTTCCTCGGCCCTGAAAGTGAAGCCAGTCCCACAATCGGAACACTGGATTGACTTGTCCTTAAAACTCATTGGATGCCCCCCTCTCTTTTAAACCTAGCCACAGTCTGGGCCATCCAATACTTGATATGAATCTGAAGGGATTGTATGAAGCTTGTAATAACCTAAACTTAAACTATCAAATACATTATACACCGAAGCGCGCAACTTTGCAAATAAATGGCCCAACCCCGTTAGTGAGTTAAGCCTCTTACCATATGAGATGGCGGGTGATGTTGAGGAAGCGATTGCGGCCTTCATTGATTACTACAACTACCGACGTTATCACGAAGGTCTCGGTGATATCACGCCCCATGACGTTTACGCTGGTATGCATCTCAAGATAATACAGAGAAGAAAGCAGGCGAAAAGCAGGACATTATAGGCAAGAAGGGATTACAATAGAGCCGTCAGAGAGCAGGGCAATGGCCTTTGAGGTGTCCATTAATCCTGAAGGCGTAATTGTCCCACTTTTGCTGGCTACATACAGATCAATCATTTTCCGGCTCGTATGTATGTTTTTTGCACAGTGGTTTCCTGTCCTATATACTGGAGATAGTATTTTGCTGAAATTTTGAGATTCTTTTGAGTATTGGAATGGCCCGAACTCTACCAAAAGAAGAGATGCGGTTATCCAGTATTGGGAGGTAGAACGATGACAGACCAAGAAGAACAATCACTAAAGGAGGCCAAGCGAGCGGAGAAGCGTACTGCTGAGGAAATTGAACAATCAGCTAGAGACCAGGCGAGAAGGAAAGCTGATCTAGCTAGAGAACAGGTGATTGAAAAGGATCAGAAAGAAAGGGAGGCCAAGCGAGCGGGAAAACGAGCTGCTGAAGAAATTAGACAATCAGCTAGAGACCAGGCAAGAAGGAAAGCTAATTTAGCTAGAGAACAGGTGATTGAAGAGGATCAGAAAGAAAGGGAGGCCAAGCGAGCGGGAAAACGAGCTGCTGAAGAAATTAGACAATCAGCTAGAGACCAGGCAAGAAGGAAAGCTAATTTAGCTAGAGAACAGGTGATTGAAGAGGATCAGAAAGAAA
>CAZQDF010000098.1:0-6220 GCA_964592065.1 uncultured Dehalococcoidales bacterium
GGAATGTAGGACATGAACAATCTGAGTCTTCATTCAATACGGAAACATTCTGGCTGATTGTGCAATGGGAAAAGGGCTTGCATCCCCAAAAACCGTCCTCTAATGTGAGAATCAATCTGCTATAATATTTCAATAGAGCCAGGGTCAAAACTGAATATATGAGAAATGCCGGCGTGCTAGATGATCTAGACGAATGGGAGCAAAAAGTAGGTAAAAAACTTCGCTCAGACTTTAAAGAGGAGTTGGATGTATTTGAGCGAGCGCTGGATAATCTTGCAACCTGTATAAGTACATTTTATCTTGTCCGGCCAGACTTAGTAAAGAAGATTATTGTCGAAGACTATAAAACATTGGATTCAGAGGCGCTAGGCTTCTATGGTACTTGGATTCTTCTTGGGGAGGCTTTGGAGAGACTCAAAGCAGCACGTCGTCTTTTCTTAGCCGGATATCTAAGCAGGGCTCTTGCCTCTACACGTGATGCGCTAGAGTCGGCTATGACAGCCGATATTTGCAGAAATGACGCTTCACAGGTCAAGAAGTGGATCAGGGGTAAGCAGATAAAGCTAACTGACAAATATAAATATCATCCCGTGCTTAGCTGGACGATATGGGAAAATGCTCAGGGAATCTTGAATCCACTAGGAACACATTCATACATGCAAGCCTCATATTTATCATCGTTGCCACAACAGGCTATATTATTCCCTAATAATGCTGAAATTCAACGACAATATAGGCATAACGGCCAATTCGTGTTGCATCGGATGCTGGCCCGGTGTTTGCAAATGCTATCGTATATAAAACACGTTTATCCTAGGGCGAGTTCCCAGGTAAAAGGATTCGACGCCACCATGGCTAAGATCACTATTTTATGTGAGAGGGAACTCCAAATACCTATGGATGAACTGTTGCATTAAGTATCCAGATTGTTAATCAATGGAAAATATCTTGGATCAAGTAACAATCTGACGCTCTGTGTGATGTGCCAAATTAGCATTGAACAAAACTGACAATTGTGCAACGGTACTCACTCGCTACAAGGGGCATGTTCGATTAAACTTTCCAGCGCAATGCTAATTCAGCCTTTTGCCAACGCCACATTCTTCTCCGTTGCCGTAACATTCTGCAAGCACTGTATGCCAGTTACTCAAAATTGATGTCACATGGCTCTCCTGGTGGTGCTGTGTCATTGCATTCAGGATTGTAATGGTCATATAAAGCTCGTTCGGCGCAATCTCTGTCCGCTTGTCTTGCCACCTTCGCAAACCGAAAATAGCAGGTATAGTGCCGAAGGCAACGGACTATGCAACCATTGGGCTCAGCATCCGATAAATGCTCTCGAAGCCGTTGATAAAGGTTGTCAGCTTGCCCAACATAGAAAACAGGACGCCTGTCGCCGTTCTGGTAGGAGAGCCGGTAAACTCCAGCAGAAAGTGGAGCGTGTATGTTCACATTTGGTCCCGTATACAAAAGAACGTCTGACCAATTCAATGTTAGCCTTGCCACTGTTTCACCTCCGGTTTACTCTGTGTGACATGACTTAAGTGTCAAGAACCCGTGTGCTACATGTCTTATACTCATAAGTCAGCTAATATCTTGATGAGGCCTTTCTTTTTGAATTCTTCTAGCTTTCTCATCACTTGGCCACTAGATAATCCGGTGTGGCTTGCGATTTCACTAGCCGCATCAGTTCCATTTTCAAACAAGTGGTCAAGCACTAGATAGCCTTCGGTTTGAGTAAGACTCAAATTGTCCCTCATCTTACTGAAGTAGCTTTTACCTTTGTCAGTCAGTGTATATACATTCGCCATGTTTTATCCCCCCTTTGTAGATTCATTAAGTGTATTTGTTGGACACCGAATCGTACCCAAATGTCCCAGCCAGTTAAACTGGCCAGAACTCACCCCCACATTGACACTTATATGTCTTTTTCATTCCCTCATTTGAGATTTCGAAACTGTGCAACACTCCAACCAGGCTCCCGCACTTATCACATCTCCATGGCCCGGGGTGACTATCCCGGTTCCTTCTCTTCGTGAGTTGCTGCTTTTCGACGAGGCTCAATCTGCGTTTCTCGCTACCCTGTCGAATCCAAGCTCTACCAGCATACTCATGGTAAGGAACGTCCCGAGATCTTTCCGCGCTGATCGCAAGAACTTTTTCACCATCTAATTCCTCGACCTCCATTCTCACAATCAGAGTAGGATCAAATTCGTTTCTTATTGCTTGTGATAGTGAGCGTTGGGCTGTATCAAGGTTTCCCTCTTCGATTCCACAGACGGTTCCGTATTTCTCGATCCCAAAAATAACTGTTCCGCAAGCCAAATCAGAATTCACCATGGCACAAAGTGCCTCCAGCCCCTCGCGCTGGAGGCTAAGCGACCTCTTGAACTCCAGAGTTTGACCTTCGCCTTTCTGCACGAGTTCTTTGAGCGATGATTGTTGCGGCATATCCATCAGACCTTCCACTTTCTTAGCTTCGGCTCATATTACTCCCAGCTAATTATACCACGCTCCGCTTGCAGGGATTTACTGACCTCTCACTACTACCTTCTTGCCAAGGAAGAGACTAGAAAGCCTCGAAGGCACGCGAACTACCGAGGAATGCGGGAGTCACTCGGAAACAAAACTCGGTTTTGTTTTGCGGGAGGTAGCAACGGGAAACTTGCAAAGACCTGAACCTGGTTTTATGATTCAGTTAGGCATCTGGCCATTGGAATCGAGCTGGTGTAGATAAATGGTAACACCTAACGAAGGCAGAGAGCATCTTAAGGCTGCAGTTGACGGGCTAACTGAAGAAGCCAAGGAACTACTACCGGAAGTCATCACCTCGACCGAGGCGAGCGATAACAGAGCAAAAGTCCAGGGAGTTCATTGGACACAACGTCATAGGCTTAGAGTGCTCCTCGAAGCTGCGGAAGAAACGAGGAAGAGCTTGCCAGGTACTGTAGTCGCCCCTTGGTTTTTGGCTGAACTAAGAGCAACATTGGATGTAGTCCGCAGGTGGCGGCAAAGCCCTTATTGGCGGAACATTGAAAAGTCCCTCAAAGATAAGGAGGCTTTTAATCATACCATAGCGATGTTGCACGTAGCAGAGCATCTGGAATGGGGTGGTCATGGTGTGGAAGTAGTAAAAGTAGGCCCTGGCCCTTCCCCAGATTTAACGTTGCGGGCCATTGGGGGCTCCCGAGACGCGGTACTCATTGAGTGCTACCAACCCGCTGCCTTATGTGGCAAACCATCAGAGTTAGGTATCAAAGAAGCTGAAAGCCTAGTAAAGAAATCTATGGAAAAAGCCAAACGCCAGATTGGCACAGACACACCTGGCATTATCGCTATATGTGGCTATAATCAGTCAAGTGACAACTTGAGGATGTTGAGGGAAGTGGTTGAGAAGAGGTTATCTACAACTGATCGCGCTAACCTCTGCGGCTTCTGGTTAATAATGCTGGGCGTTGCGTTCAGCCCACAAGGGGGCAGACTTTCTTTCAGGGCTACAAGGAGCGCTGAGTTCATATGCAATCCAGCCTATTTTGGCCGGGTTGATATTGAAGCCAAGGTACCGAAGGACCATCCAAATCTGATAGAAAATAATCTCGCAGATATACCTACGGACGCGCTCGTGTCTGGGAATGTCGAAGCCATGCTACCCCGTGTTGAAGCCGCACCGAGGAAGGAGGTCAAGGTATCGCGAATAAAATCGGTGAAGCTTAATGTTATGCAAGAGCCTAAATTGCTTAGCAGGTCGATTGTACATGGTAGAGGCAGCAAGGTTCCCCCGCTGTTCACAGGTGAAGGTAATATTAACTATCAATGTGGTCGGTGTGGCGTTGTGTTAGCGGAGAGAATTTGGAAGCTCTCCCTCAACAATATGGTGATTCAATGTCCTGCATGCGAGTCATATAATGAGGTCACAACGCTGCCGTTTGCGGATTATCCGACGGCTCTAATCAAAAAAGGGAATTACTATTTCTCAGACGCAGTAAGACTTAAATCTGGACGGTGCATTCATGGTGAGTGAGGTCGTCTTCCCCGCAGAGATTCGCGGGTTGCGAACTAGCACCTCAGCGAATGATCTACGATAGCTGTACTCGAATACCTCGGAATACCGCCGCCGCTAATTGTAGTAAAACATCCTATTACTGACAAAGTTGTTTGGCCCAAATAGGGCAGCATAGCTGCTTACAGCCAGGCAAACCTGCAACTCTCACGCAAGATCAAGAATTACTCAATTTGTATGGTGGCATGAGTCCCGGTTCATACTAATGCCTGTCTATGCTTTGATTATCTGTGAATTCTGATACAATTCTCTCAACGGATTGAGAACTCAAGAATAGAGGTGGGACTTTGCCTATAAAGCCTGACTATATAAAGATCAATCCAGAAGTCCTTGAGTGGGCTAGGAAGTCGATAGGTTTTCAGCCTGCCGAAGTAAGTAAAAGACTCAACATCAGCGAAAATACAGTAATTGCATGGGAAGAGGGAAATAAGACTCCCTCTACTTCAAGTCTCAATAAGCTAGCTTTAGTTTATAAAAGGCCACTAGCTGCACTGTTATTGCCTAGCGTACCCGATGAACCACCACTCCCGACAGATTTCAGACAACTTCCGAATCTACAGAAGCGTAGGTTAAGTAAGGAAACTAGACTTTCGATCAGGAGAGCAAGGCGCTATCAGAGGTTAGCTATAGAATTATTGGAATATGAGACCGCCGAATTGTCGGACAATGTAATTCTAGGAAGCGCAACCCTTCAAGATAACGCCGAGTCGATTTCTGAGCGAGAACGCAATCGGATAGGCATCAGCGTAGCAGACCAATCGAAACTCCAAGATCCTTACGAAGCCCTAAGAGAATGGAGAAGGTCGCTTGAAAAGCTTAATGTGCTAATATTCCAAACTAGATTCCCACTCGAAGAAGCAAGGGGATTCTCACTCTGTGATAAAAAAATACCGGTAATAGTATTAAACATATCTGATTCCGTTAATCCTAGGATATTCACAATATTCCATGAGTACGCTCACATTATGCTGGGGCAAACTGGTATCTGTATACCTACTGAAGCCCCAACGAAGTTCCATCAGCGCGACCAAGCTGAGGAATTTTGTGATGCATTCGCTGGAGCTTTTTTGGTTCCTGAGAGTTCGTTAATTGAAGACAGCATGGTACTGAATATACGAAAGGACTCTCATATTGATGAAGATGTTATAGGACAATTAGTCGGCAAATACAAAGTGAGCCAATATGTAATCCTAAGAAGACTGCTTAGCTGCAATTTAATTACCAGGGGCAGTTATTTTGATTATCTCAATAACATTGAAGTGCCAGTTCGTAAAAAATCCAAAGGGGGCCCTTCAGCAGCTAGAAAAAGTGTAGCGCGAAACGGCATTCTATTTACTTCGTTGGCCTTATCTGCAGTTAATCACGGCTATATCAATTATAGCGATTTGTCAGATTACCTCGATATTAATCTGAAATACTTGGATAAAGTGGAAAAACTCGCGAGGCAATGATAACCGTACAGCTATGCTCATTTACTGCTATGATACGAGCGGCCTAACGAATACTTCGAGGTTCTATTCCTTCAAGAGCTTCCCAAGTTTATGGAATAGGATTGAGACCCTAATTGAAGAAGGTCGTTTGATATGCTCGCAAAAAGTCCATGAGGAACTTAGAAAGCAAGATGATTTACTCCTTAGATGGGCAAACAAAAACGGGAAAGTATTCATAGGTCTAAACGCTGAGCAATACGTTCTTGCAAAGCAGATCGTTGATAAGTACCCTGACATTGTCGATAAAGACAAAGAAACTGAAGATGCAGATCCCTATGTTATTGCACTAGCCATATTGAAACAGAGAGACGTAGAAATGCTTGGTGATACCTGTGTAGTAGTAAGTGCCGAAACGGAGCAGAAAAAGAAGAACAAGACGAAGATCCCGGTAGCTTGTGAAGGATTTAGTGTCAGACACATGTACTTCGTGGAAGTCATTGATAGGGAAGGGTGGGCCTTCTGAATTAGGACGCTTCCCCCCCCATGCTTGACCGCACAATCGCCTATTTTGTGTAGTCAGTAACAAGAAGGCTGGACATCTATGTGCGAATGTCCAGCCCTTTTAGCAATCCCGATAGCTACAGGACCAGCCCTAGCTCTTGCCTATCTTAAACATCTTGGTTCCGCATACGGGACACACGCCCTGGGTTGCTGGCCTGCCATTCTTCAT
>CAZQDF010000099.1:0-6143 GCA_964592065.1 uncultured Dehalococcoidales bacterium
CTCCCTGAGGGAAGCCACACAGGCTATCTCCAGCCTGCCCAATTCTTCGGAGCTAAGCCTAGAGGAGAAGATTAAACTGGCGCTACAACAGCTAGCAGGGAGGTGAGATATTATCTTTGTTTATCCCGAGACGGGATTTCTAAGGGATTTGCCCTCTAAACTCTGAGCTTTAGCACGACTGAGGTTTCAATTTGCCTATCGTGAATACTCCAGTATGTCCGCAGGAGTCTATCCTTTTCTTTAGGCGATACCAACTTGAAATCATGTTTCTCGTAAAATCGGATAGCCCAAGTTGCATCAGCCCAAGTTCCCACCAATATTTCAGGGGTCTTGGCTAAGCTTATCAGATGTTCAAGTAACCTACTGCCAATCCCCTTTCTCTGATATTTTGTAACTACATAGGTGTGCCTGACCAGTGTAGTATCTTTGATGGGTTGAATTCCCCCGACTCCGAGTAAATCCTTACCCTCCACCCACCCAAAGAATCTAATGCCAGCTTCAATTTCCTGTTTTAGTTCCTCAGCTGACATGTATGGCTCATTCCATCTATCATCTGGTATTACGTCCTTGTAAGCCTGAGCAGCATCATTTATGACCCTTAGTATGGAGGAGAAATCCGAAGGCACCAGGTTGCGAATTATCCCCAAGCCCCTTTCACCAGCAAAATATTGTCCACCACGGTAGCTGCTGCCTGATTATTTCTCCCGTGGCAGCGTCTACCTGTGCCTCAACCTTTATCTCTACGCGCACTAATCCTAACAGTTCTTGGTGACTTATGCCTTTAAACTCATAGATTGCCTTGCCATCAACGTCCTTAAGTTCCAGATACTCTGGCTCCGCTCTGAGCTTGCTCACTACTTGATCTGGCATTACTACCACTAATAATGGGCGACCGGCATCCAGAAAGAGCTGAGACTCCTCAATTCTCATCCCGCAGCTTGGAGATGTTTTGACTATTGCAGCCACATCATTGACCTCAACTATTGCCTCTCTACTAATTTCATTAAATTGCAGGTAGGCTGTATAGAGCTTCGCATCGCTTCCCTTCAGCTCGGCTTTAACAATTGTATCTGGATTCAGTGCTTCTGTACCAGATTCACTTTCAACATAAATGGCAAATTCTCCTCGAGATGCTTGCACTTCCAGAGTAGCTTGGGGAGGAAGCTCAACGCATGGGATTATGCTTGAGGGAGGAGAAAAGACGCTTGAAATAGGCAAAAAGACCTTTTCTTGGCTGATAACCTGGTTTTGGTATTGAATGATGACATCATAGGTTCCGGGAGCCAGCCCCATTATCTCGGCTTGGAAGGGTACTTCTCCCAGGCACTCAATACAGATGTCCGGCTTCTCCTGTGCAACAATATCAACAATTATGGTTGGTGGGCAAGCAAATCCAGGTGGAATATCTAGCCTCGCCTCAAGTTCATGACAGGGGGTGGACGTAATAACCATTCCATAAGCAACTATTGTGCTGCCAGCTACCCCTATGATTGTTTGTGATCCTTGCTGTGAAGTACATCTACCTTGATAACTATCAAAGACAAGCTTTGGGTTTGGTGACATCCAGCCTATCCGTAAATCCCTGGTCAAATCAGATAAATCGCCATGATAGCTCATAGCGGTAAGCCAGGCGTTTTCCCCAAGCAAGCCAGCTATATCCTCATCTATAGAAGCTAGCTCCTCTTGAGTTACATCAAACTGGATGGGCTGAGTTGTGTTCCCGTCGTAGAACTTGCCAATCTCCATACCTTGTGGTAGTTCATTTCCTTGAGGTAGCCAATGCAGATCCACTGGCTGTGGTGTGAGCAAGAACAAGTTTATATCTGTCCAACCCTCAGCCAGGGTGGAAATCTTGAGAGGATAGTAGAGAAAGTGGGTGTCGAAACGATATATTATGGGCTCAATGCTCTTGGGCTGTGGAGTTACTTCGATAAGGTCGAAAACGAAGTAATTTATGTCCCGGGCTATGTAACCCTCAACTAGAGACTCAAGTTTGGGCGAGGAAACCTCATGCTTGATGCCAACTTCCTCAAGAAACCTCTCCGCCCATTGGACAAGCGCAGCGGAATCAGCAGCCTTCACCACAGTTATATCATGAGCCCCAATCTTTTCATGGAAGACTATCTCAGCTCCTTCCCCAGGAGCCAGCGTGGCCTTTCCAGACCGATCCCACTGTGGACCAGGTGAATGCTTCTGGATCAATTTGTCAACTTGCTCAAAGGAAGCGAAATCGCCCTTTTCTATTTGGGGTTCGGAAGGCAAAGGCAAGAGCTCCAGAATCTGACTATCCCCGCTAGCCCTAACATCGGTAGATAGGATCATTATCTCCTCTTTCCCATCCCAGGAAATGATTGCCTTTTGCCCTGGACCATAAACTGACACATCGCTTATGGGTACTATACCCCTATCTGCTAGAGCCACAGGTGCCAAAGGCACGGTAGCTAAACCAAAACAGGTAACCAGCAGCAAAACTCGAAGTAATCGCCTCATTTTTCCCCTTCCTAAATACGATAACGAGAAATGAGGTAAAAGAGTTTAGATCTCGTCCCGCAGGATTTCCTCTAGATTCTTAGCCTGTTCCACTTGATAAGGCCCGACCTTTGTGCGGCGGACTTCTAACACCGTAGCTCCAACCCCCAATTTCTCTCCAATATCATGAATCAGGCTTCTCACATAGAAACCTGAGGATACGTCGCAAGCTAGAGTGAAGTAAGGAAATTGGAACTCTTTAAGCTCCAAGGAATAGATACTCAACTTTTGGGGAGATAAGTCTACAGTTATGCCTCTTCTGGCCAGTTGATAAGCCTTCCGCCCCTCCAGTTTCTTGGCAGAAAATGAAGGAGGAACTTGCCAAATATCGCCGCGAAATTCGTCTAACACCTTTCCTAACTCTTCCTCGGTTACTTCCCTATTACTTTGCCGCAACACTTTGCCTTCAGAGTCAAAGGTATCGGTCTCCACACCCAGAATGGCTTTAACCTCATAAGCTTTGTCCAATTTAAGGAATAGAGAGGCTTCTTTAGTGCGTTTGCCAGTAAGGATGATTAGTAATCCTGTCGCTATTGGGTCTAATGTTCCCGTATGGCCAGTTTTCACCTTAAACTTTCCCTTTATCAACTCCACCACCCGGGATGAAGTAAGCCCCTTGGGCTTATCCACAAACAAGATATTATCCATCCCCATAAGTATAACGAAAATTAGGAAATAAGATTAGACAATATCATTCCTTTACCCTGGAATATTCGTTGCAAGGCAGACTCCTAAGCAAGCAGCTACGTCAGAAGCGAGGGAAAATGCCTAATGCCATTTTAGAAAGCGAGGTTCTTCGCCACCTTCATCTTGACTAGGGCAACCCCACGAACATTATCACCAAGCCCATAGCCAGCAACACAATACCCAAAGCCAACAGGCCAATCAACAAATTCATACTCATTGCTAAAATCCCTTCTATATTTACCCAGTGGCTAAACGATAGACACTCTTTATAATATCATCCAGGTAGTTTCCTCATATAATACTAGAACGGGAAACTAAGGAAAAAGATTAGGCTATCTTCAAAGAATTAGCAGCCCAGCAATGTTAAAGTTATCTCCCTTCTATAAGGACATAGTATGTTAACTCGATTAGGTGTGACGTTAGCCTTCTTGGGAATTGGACTAACTCTTTGATTTCAGGATAATCATATCTTTGCCAAAGTGCTTTCTGGCCTTTCTGGTTTTTGAGCTGTGGAGGCGATAGCAATGTGCAGCTATTACCGGTTTTGGGGAATGCAAATAGCTAAGGCAGATAAAGCCCGTTTTATTGATAGTGAGGATACACCTAGTGTGAAGATGTTAACAATTCCTATATCGCTTAGATTTCCATTTTATGAGATTACGGATTTCCGGGGGCGTGTTGTGTCAGATTAATTGTCTCCATCAGGGATGTATATAATGATTTGAGGCAAATTCTTGGTGGTAGTTCAGGTGATGTGTTTACCCTAAATCGGACACGTCGCCAAGGATTCATACCTGTTGCATACTTGAGTGGTGGAAGCGTGATAATTGGCAATCCACCAGTTCAACACAGCCCGCTTGGAGGAACTGGTAAATATAGAATCAATGTTGAAATTCGTGGGGAGGATAAAGTGCTAATCTCAAGATGCTGCACTCTGGCTTACAACGGAGGCAAATTAACTATGCTTGGTGTTGTGTAGCTGGTAATGGTCAACCACAAGCAAGCAGAACCAAGAAATAATATGAATGCTAAAATAGGATTGTGTCAATAAGATTGATAGCTAAGAAGGGGTCAACTTTCCACGATTTCCCTTACTCCAGCCCAGAGCGGAAGTGTTTCCATTGCTGGATTATCAATGTCACACCGCCAGGGCCAAACCAATGCATTCATCATTGCATCTACTGCTATGCCAGAGAGGCTATTTACTCTAACTATTCCGAAGATACTCTAGTTTACGATAACCTGCCTGAATTGGTGGAGAAAGACTTCAAGAAGCTAACCTTATGCCCGCCAATCTCCTTATCCAATGTCTCCGACCCTTGCCAGGATATACCTGAACTGAAAGAGGAGGTTAAAAGGCTGGTAGGGCTTCTGATGAGCTATGGCGTCTCCTTTTTCATCACCACCAAAGGCGACCCATCATTTCTTTTAGAATTACCCGGCTTTGTCGAGTACAAGCCTAAACTCATAGCCACAACCATTGAAGGGACTCCTGAGGTACTTGAGCTTCTGTCACCCGGAGCGCCATCATTTGATGCTAGAGTGGCTACTGTCCGCAAGCTATCTAGCATAGGTATAGATACTGTTATTCGCCTCGACCCTGTTTTTATCCATCTTTTCCAAACTCTTTACGGCGATTCCTGGTTCGACCAAATAAGCAAGTTAATCGATGTCTATGCTTCCACCGGAGCCAAGCATATTATCGGCAGCACAGGCAGACTATCTAAAAAGCAACCCCCGGATAGTAAGGGCACGAGCATATGGCAGCGGATATATGAAGTCATCTATAGCCAATCACCACTAGCAGCGAAAAAATTTGAGCAGGAATATATATATGAAGTGAATTGGGCAGGACATGGTTATCTACTGCGTAAGGACTTGAGACTTAGTTTTCACCACAAATTAAGGGAACTGGCTGAGGCCAAAGGAATGACTTATGCCGCTTGCCAGGAACTTTCTGCCCAAGAAAGTGATTCCAAAGACATTCCCCACTGTGAGGGTTTACCCCTACCTTTTGCCCAAAAGCAAGCTGATGGCAAATTCAAGCCTGTCCTCGGCTGCACCGCTAATTGCCATGTTTCTTGTCGAGGATTAACTATGCCACCCTGTGGACAACCAGGATTAGTAAGCTACAAGCCGTTAAAGCCGAGCAAGCTATGTTTTGAACCCACCCTAATCTCTCTACCAAACGACTAGTAAATTATCTACCATCCAAGTCTTTTGCTTCTATGAGGCAGATAAGGCTCAAAAAGCAAGTCTATAGTGCGCTTGCGAAGATCCAGTTCATGTTCTTTCAGCAGGCCTTTCGTGGCGCAAATTCGCTGGCAAACAGTCTCCAGCTCTTTCTCACTTAGCTCAGCTTGCTCTGCAAGCTCCAGCATCTGTCTTAAATCACAAACTCGCTGACAAAGGATCTCACGTTCTTCCTTTATCACCTCAATTTGCCCGCTGCTGGATTTTTCATATCCTGTGACTTGTTTCATCGTTTTACGAATGACTTTCTTGTGTTTTTCTAAATCAGATATTTGTTTTTTGAGGATTAACCGTCTCTCTTTGTTCCTCCTCAGTTGTTTTGCCAAGCTTTTAAGTTCCCCTTGATATCTATCAGCCTTATTGAACTGGTCATTAAGAATCTCCAATTTCCTGCGGTATTTCTCTTCAAGAAGGCTTTCCAACCTCGCTAGCCGATCAAGCCGCCTGCCACAGAACTCCACATCCCTGCGTATTTCTTCAATCTCGCTGGGTAGTTCCCTCTGCTTTGCGGAAATTTGCTCCTGTCCTATTATCCTTTCAACCATCCCTATTCCCTGGTTCCCCAACAAGTGTCAAGGTGAACTCATTATAAAGCCCCGAATAAAGAACAATCAACAGCTTGTGCTGGCTGACCACATAGGTAACACTTGTCCAGGGATTTTAGCAAGTTCTTT
>CAZQDF010000100.1:0-6139 GCA_964592065.1 uncultured Dehalococcoidales bacterium
CAGCCACATGTCCTATAAACCTGGGCAACCCACGCTTTCTTGCCCACCTGCCATTGCCATCCATGATAATGGCTACATGCCGAGGAGGATAGCTCGCTTTAGTCATTATCCAGCCTCCCCAGTAAAAGAATGCCAGACTCTTTGTAAGGGATGAGTTAAATTATATTTCAAGCTAGTCAAGATCAACTTACTATGCCAATCAAAGGAGAAATTGGGAGAATTAAGTAAGACCTCGGCTGCGCCTCCAGAATCCAACATATTAAATATTTTCTCAATCCGCTTATCGCTTAGCCTCCCATACAATTGCCTGGCCCGATAACCGAGAGAAATTTCCCTGCCCATTTTCGCCTTGCATTCTTTCTGGTAGCGGGAAAGCCGAGCTGCAGCTAAGTCGTCACTTTCAAGAGCCTCTTTAAGCACTTCAGCAGCTATTTTAGCACCAAGGTGTCCCAAGTATATCCCCCCACCAGTAGTTGGCTTTACCTGTCCAGCAGCATCGCCGATAACCAGTAGCCTATCTCCATAGGTACGAGGCAATGTTCCCAGGGGGATAGCCTTTTGTCTTATTTTAACCTCCCCGGTCGTCATCCTGCCCTGACAAAAAGGACCGAGGAGGAATTTTTCCAAATGTAACTTAGCTTGAGATGTTGACAGGAGCCCAGCTAATGCTTTATTTGCCGAATTAGCCACCAGCCAGGCAAACGAGCCCGGTGCTATTTGCCGACCGAAGTACATTTCAATTTCGTCAATATTCTGGGCTTCAATCTCTGTCTGAGCACCAATGAGAAAATTCCTGATTTTGCCCAAACCCAGTTCCTGCGATAGCTTAGGCTTAAAACCATTAGCCAATATCACGGCTCTAGAGGTAAACATTTCCCCTGAGCCGAGGTACAAGACCTCAACCTTCGCTCTATCCTCTTCTACGGTAATGTCAGTAACGCGAGAGGAAAGGAAATAGTGTGCCCCACTAGCTTGGGCTTTACGAGCAATAGCTTGATCAAAAGAAGCCCGGTCTATTACACAGGCTTGGACCTTTTCGCTTTCCAATCTCAAACATCTTCCCGATGGTGAGAAAAGCCTGACTGAGTTTGCCTTTGCCAATATCACCTCCGGACTGATGCCAAAGGAGTTAAAACATTCGGTGCTGATTATCCCGGTGCAGCAAATATCGAGCCCCGACGCACTTTTCTGCTCCAAAACAGCCACGCTGTAGCCTGACGAGGCTAGCTCATAGGCAGTATAGCTTCCCGCAGGTCCCGCCCCCACTATGATGACATCGTAAAATTGGCTTGACAACTCACTGTTACCTATGAGTGTTTATTCTGTCACCCTCACCTTTTTTCTCTCCCTTCAAGGGAGAGGTTAGGCGAGGGTATCTCCGCTTTGCGAAGAATGATGGATAGGTATTGCTAAATATTCTTTCCCTGTTCAAATTCTCATGTGCAATGCTATCATATAACGTTGATGCAATCGAAGATAGATTTTAAACGCCTCATCTCATTTTGTAATCGTCAATCTCACTGTCATTCTGAGCCCTTCGCCGCTGTCATTCTGAGCGTAGCGAAGAATCTCATGGTGCTCAGGACAGGCTCCGCGAAGAATTTCATACAGCTCAGGGTAACACAGGATAGCTGAACGATTAAGAGATTTGTATGAGAAATAATGCTAGATTGCTTGATCGCTAGGAGTTTTTACCATTGACACAAACCTATGACGTAATAGTTGTTGGCGCTGGTCCTGCTGGAGCGACACTTGCTTACGAGCTAGCAAAGAAGGGCATAAGAGTACTACTCCTAGAAAAGGAAAGGTTACCACGGTATAAGTGCTGTGCCGGCGGGGTCACTACCAGGGCTACCAGGCTTCTGGATTTCGATATTTCAGAGGCAGTGGAGAACGTAATCTATGAAGTGAGCATGAGTTATAACTTTGGCAACCCCTATACAGGACATCATAATCAACCACTGATATATACAGTGATGCGCGATGTGTTTGATTACCTTTTAGTCAAGAGGGCACAGCAATTTGGCGCAGTGCTTATTGATGGACAGGAGGTAACGCAGATACAAACAAATGCCGATTGGGTTGAAATTTCAACTGCCGATAGCCTGTTTCACTCCCGAGTTGTGGCGGGAGCTGATGGAGCTTATAGCATAGTGGCAAGAGAATCAGGTATGAGAAGGAACATAAAATATATTGCGGCGCTAGAGTCGGAAGTCATCGTGCCTGAGGAAGAACTGGCAAAGCGGAAATCCCGAGTCGAGCTAGACCTGGGATGCATCCCTGGAGGTTATGCCTGGGTGTTTCCCAAGCGTAACCATCTCTCTATCGGAGCTGGATGTCTTGTCCCTAAGGCAAAGGACTTGAACCGCCGCTATCAGGAGTTTTTAAGCTCCCTAAGTATCAGTAATTACACTATCGCCAGGACTAGTAGCCACCTGATACCAATGTGTGGAAGAAGAGCAATTGTCTCTCAGGATAAAACGTTGCTCCTGGGGGATGCCGCTGGGCTTGCTGACCCATTGACAGGAGAGGGAATTTGCCACGCCATCCAAAGTGCACAGCTTGCTGCGCCGGTGATTGAGAACTCTTTGCTGCAGGGCAAAATCGAATTACAAGATTACCAGCAGGCTGTAGATGAGAAGATAATATCCGAGCTGGGCATAGCACGTACTCTTTCAAGAATTTTTGTCCGCTTCCCTCACCTGGTATTCAGGATGCTAAAGCCAGATGGAAGAGCGTGGAGAGACTATTGCTCTTTACTGCGCGGCGAGGTGAATTACGCTATTATCAAGGAAAACCTGGGCGGATTCAAAGGCATATTTGCTCTCCTATCCCGAATGTGAGCTTCTTGAGGGTCTCTCCTGTTATAGTAAGTTTGAGCTCAGCGACGAAGAAACCCGGGTTTACTGGATTTGCTCCTTAACTTGAAGAGGCAGGGAAATCCATCCTCAAAGGTCTTGCGGCCCTCTAATAACCCTCTCTACTTCCGATGCCAGATTTTTCTGCCCGTAAAGCCCCTTCCTCTCTCGGCATATAAGGGGAATATAAAGCCATTTCGCCAGGCCAGTCAATCTAAAATATGTTTTTATGCTGGCTTTCTTGTTGTTTATAGTAGCAAAGTGGCATAGGAGCATGAAAGGTGATGTGGCATTAATCATATGGACGGATTCGCTTCGCTCGCAATAACAAAAAAGGAGGTCACGTATCACTAATGTTCAGGATTTCATAAAGGTATTAACCTAAGGCAACGAGGGCAGCTAATAAAGAACGAGGAATCATAGTTAACTGCAAAATTCCTCATAATACTCGCCACTTTGCTGGGACGGGGGCTACAAGGAATTTTGCGGGTAATCACAATTCTCACGTTTCTAGAGCCCGCTAGCCACCAAGCTCCCAGGTTCTCCCTGGGTTTATGGCTGACCTTTAGGCTGCCACCAGTCGTGGCCATTAGACTTGATAAAGCTCTCCAGGTCTTCTCGCTTAAACCTGCGGTCTCCTCTGGTGCCAAGACGGGAGACAGGGAGGAGTCCTTTGTTCGCCCAATGCCTCACCGTATTGGCATGAACATGCAGCAGATGAGCCACCTCAGTGGTGGTCAACATCCTTGAATTCATTGCTTGCACCTGTATCATACCTATACCTTCTTTATCTTTACATGACCTTACTTATGATAACTTAAGCTCCTTTTCCTGTCTATCACCCAAAAGTCCTGCGACTTAAGTTTAACAGCTCTTGCTTTCCCCAAAAGTCCCGGGAAAAAAGGGACTTTTGTCCTGGTTTTGAAGGTGAAGCCAAGACAAGGCCGTTGGCATGACCAAGATGTGCAGTGAAATAGTAATAGTCACCAAGCCAGGCCAAACCGCTTTATGCAGTACCATTTTACCATCCCAGCCATGACCATTGGGTGATTCACAACTTCCCGAAACGGCTTTATCATTCATATGCACAATGTTTAGTTAACTCATAGTAGGGTTAAGGGAGGTCATAATTGAAGAGTATATGGAAGCTTTCAACAATAGTTATTATCCTAAGTTTGCTGCTCAGCGTGGCGGCCTTTGCCTCACCAGCATCCGCTGATAGAAAGCAACACGGCAACCCCGCCTCCCAGCGTCTCTTGGTCCAATTTGAGCCAGGCACAAGCTGGAGCGATATGGCCCGGGTGCACCGACGCGCAGGCGGCAGTCTTACAGGTACAATCCCCGGGATTGGAGTTCAGGTAGTAGCTGTTCCTACGGGAAAGGGTTTTTTCAAGTCCCAGGTTTATCGCTGGCATAAAGAAGTAAAGCATGTTGAGCTGGACTGTCTAGCTGAGGCTGTTGATGCCCCGAATGACCCTTATTTTGACCAGCAGTGGGGTATGACTAAGGTTGAAGCTCCCCAAGCCTGGAGCATAGCCCAGGGCAGTACTGATATCCGCATCGCCATCCTCGATACCGATATCGATATGGAGCACCCCGACCTGGCAGGTAAGATAGTAGCTAACATAAATTTCAGTGATAGCACTACACCAGACGCCAACGGTCATAGCCATGGCACTCACGTTGCCGGCATTGCCGCCGCGGCAACTGACAATAGCATCGGCGTTGCTTAGGACAACCTCCCCTGCGCTAACCACAGGAGCGACGACCAGACTGAGCGCCGCCACAACCGCCGTTGCAATAAATGTCTTAAACCTCATGTTTAACCTCCTTATTAAATCCTTGTTAATGTATTTTTATTTTTGTGCCGAATTCCCTTCAGCGTGTTGGGTCGGAGCCAATGCTCCTTCATATCAGTCTCAAACTTGCTCCCATCTTCACCTCCTTACCAGACAATCAGAACCTTCATCTCGCCATCCCTTAGTCAAAAAGAAAAGCGAAACCGACCCCTTAGGTCGGTTTCGCTACTGGCTCTACAGAGTCCAAGCAACCAATTACAGGCTCTGCTTCGTCGCCCCACAGCCGAAGGTACTAGTACTATTGTCACACCTTGTCTAGCATATGCCAACTGCATTATCTTCACTTAACCTCCAAAAATGGGGGAATAGTACCGCAATTTTGCCAAAAAGTGTAACCAAAGCGCCTCCATCACCCAAGTCTCGCACTTGGGTGAGAGTGGAAAAGATACTGCCCTGGGTCGTCTACCTAGCAGCGATTGATGTAACATAGACAAATCTTGCTATTAACATACAGCAGAGTTACTTTGGGAGCAACCTAGATATGGCTCAGTCCACAGATATTCCTGTGGCCACTACACAGCTGGAGCTTCGAAAAGGCAAAACTCAACCATTGGTTGGAAAGGCTGTTTGCCTCTCTAGTTATGAAGCCCAGTGTCTGTATCCCTGAAATCATCGGCACCTTGGTGCTGGGCATTTTCCTGTGGCAGCTCATACGCCCAAGAGCACTGAATAACTTTGTCCTAAAAGGCATTATCTAAAGGGTGGAAGATTAGCTACGCCCGTTGACAATCGGTGATTTTATACTATATGTTAAGCAACGCAGGAAAGCTATGAATCAAAAAGTATTTTCTAAGAGGGCAATACGACATGTGGCAATTGCTTTAGTTTTGGCAATATCTTTAGTTCCTATTAGCACCTCACCAGTAGCAGCTATAAGCGTGGGGGACTATTTCCAAATCAGCTACGATGCCGTTGAGTTTAGCCAGACTGAAATCCATGGCAACGAGGTTTTCTATGCTACGATTAAAGGTGAGGCAATTTGTATTGAAGACCTACCTGTACCGGTAAGCGAAGCCAGGGTCACTTCCCGTGTCGTAGCGGAACATCAGGCGAGTGGCGATGAAGAAACACTGAATCCGAGCTATACCATAACCATAAAGCCCTCTCCCAACAAGAAAGGTGACACCACTGAAATAAACAAGGTTATACCTTTGCAATTCCCTGAGGAGAGCGAATCAGGTGATTATGACGTAGTCGCAGAGCTTATCGAAGCCAAAGTTCAAGCACTTTTGTGGATTGATGTCACCAACTACCTTCCCCCATCCCAGGCTATGGGCTTGGTAACATATATTGCCTCAACAATAAATAATACACCAACTATACCATCTACACCCACAGGGCCAACATCCGGGTACACCACCGCTTACTACTCATATTCCACCTCAGCGACTGACCCAGATGGCGACCAGATTAAATATACCT
>CAZQDF010000101.1:0-6133 GCA_964592065.1 uncultured Dehalococcoidales bacterium
GATCGGCGATGAGAGGGAATTCTTCTATAAGGGGCGGATAGTGACCCGATAAAAGCCCCTTCCAAAGAACTGGATCGGTTTCCTCCCAGGGATATCCGGCGCGCATCTGTAACATGTGGTGGATCGTTATCTGCTCCTTCCTCAGGTCAGTTATTTGATCGGCGACTTCCGGGAAGAAATCCATCATCTTCTGATCAATGCTTGACAAGTAACCCTGATGCAATGCAATCCCGACCAGCGCTGAGGTATAACTCTTCGTCACGGATTGCAATCGAGCCTTCTGCTCAACCGACCCTTCATTGAAGTACCTTTCAGCGATGAGATAGCCGTTCTTAATCACCAGCAGCCCATAGATGGTCTCCAATTCAGCCGCATTGTAATACAGCTCCGCCACAAGCATCGGGTCCAGCCCCTGCTCTGCGGGTGTCGACACCTTCCAGTCATCCCCGGGTAATGGCGTGTATTCAACCGCTTCTAGATCCTCAGTGCTAGGGCCGCAACCGACCAAGGTTAATAAGATTAGAATCGCGCTGGTAAATAAGAGTAAAGAATGCTGACGCCTCTTAGAGCAGAACAAAGGGCAGCGCACGATATGTTTCAGCAGGTCCAGCCTCAGCCGCTTATCAAATCGAAGCTTCAGTAACTCCTTGGCCTTTTCACCCATTGGGTTCCTCCAATTAGCACCCGTTCAATGTGGCCAAACAACAGGATTTTAAAGCTACTTTACCATATACATTATACTATGGAAACCTGTCTGTATCCCCGGTTTGATATTGGAAATCCAGGTTTAATTCAGTTTCTTTATTTGGCGATTCTCAGGACTCCCGCCCCGCGGATTTTTCCCTCTTTGAGCAGAACCAGCGCTTCATTTGCCTCTTCTAACCTGAATTCTTGAGTCTCAGGCATAATAGGAATCTCAGCGGCTAAAGGAAGAAATTCCTGGGCGTCTCTCCTGGTTACGTTAGCCACGCTTGTCACCTCCTTTTCATGCCAAAGGTGCTCAGTGTAGTCTAGTTCCGGGATAGGTGTTGTCTTCCGAATTGCATTTATAACCACCCTTCCACCCTTTTCCAAATTCCTTAAAGCCTCACGCACAGGTACTCCCACTGGAGTAAAGTCTATAGCGCAGTTAAGCTTCTCCGGGGAGCTGTCTCCGGTTGCTCCAATCCAATCAGCCCCCAACTTCCGAGCTAGATTTTGATGTTCTACCTGATTTGGGCGGGTGAAGACGAAAACCTTGCCATGGGGATACTTGTATTTGGCAACCTGTATGATAATATGAGCGGAGGCTCCGAAGCCGTAGAGGCCGAGGACTTGGCCATCTCCCATTCCGGTGAGTCTTAAGGCCCTATAGCCGACTACGCCGGCACACAAGAGGGGAGCCGCTTCCAAATCGCTAAATCTGTCCGGAATTGGATAGGCGAAATCTTCTGAGACTACGGTATATTGGGCATAGCCTCCATTGGCATCTTTTCCTGTCCATTTTGCCTTGTCACACAGGTTCTCCTCGCCTTTAAGACAGAAGGAACACTTTCCACAGGCCCAGTTAATCCAGGCGATTCCCACTCTGTCTCCTTCCTTAAACTTAGTTGCTCCCGGTCCAAGACTCTCTACTTTGCCCACAATCTCATGCCCCAGAATCATGGGGAACTTTGAAGGAGAAACTCTGCCCTCAATTTCGTCAAGCTCGGTGTGACAGACCCCACAGGCATATATCTTGACTAGAATTTGGTTAACATCAGGAATGGGAGTAGGCAAATCCACTAGCTCCAAAGGCTTTTCCTCTACCAAAGAGCTTTGCTTAAGTACCATCGCCTTCATGCTTCAGCCTCCTTGTCATACGACGAAAATGCTCTCGTAAAGATTTGCGCAAATCTTGTCGAAGTTCTCCCTATATTGCTTCATGGCATAGGGAAGATAGTCCAGTATATCCTGTGCTGTTATGCCATCCTCGCCTTTGTCTTTTGCCGCGAGGTCTCCGGAAAATCCGTGTATAAACACGCCCATTCTCACTGCATTTTTTAGAGGTAGCCCCAGGCCGAACATAGCGGCGATTGTTCCTGTCAGGACATCGCCACTTCCAGCCGTCGCCATACCGGGATTTCCACTCAGGTTGATGAAGGCGGTCTCATCGGGATAGCCTATGAGCGAATGAGCCCCTTTTAATACTATTATGGTATTAAGCTCGCTTGCTGTATGCTGTAAAACCTCTATCTTGTTTTCATCCACCGCGCTTATATCCTTTTTTGTAATTCTCGACATCTCGCCCATGTGAGGCGTGAGAATCGTCTCGGATTTTCTCCTTTTGATTACCTCTATATCTTTGGAGATAGCGGTGATTCCATCGCCGTCTATAAGTAAGGGCTTCTCAATCTCCATTGCCAGTTCCCGCACCAGCTCTTGCGTCTCTTCATTCAAAGATAGACCTGGACCCATAATCACCATATCCACCGTTTGCGAAAGCTTGAGTAGTTCGTCTTTGTTTTCTAATGCTATGCTACCTGCCGGTGTTTCTTTCTGAGGAACAAAGACGATTTCGCTTCCTTTACTTGCCAGGAATGATGAAATGGATGTAGGCGTAGCCAGGCGGGAATATCCTCCTCCAGCTTTAAGGAAAGACAAAGCGGAGAAATAGGGAGCGCCAAGATAACTTGAAGCACCGGCAATGAAGAGGACTTCTCCAAAATCTCCTTTATGGGCATTTTTATCCCTTCTGGGAAGCTCTATCGGGGTGTTTATTTCTATTTTTATGGAATCGGCGTTGTAAAGCGAAGGCGGGAAGGATATGTGCGATACATACAATTTTCCACAGTGGTCATAGCCGGGATGAAGTATATTCCCTATCTTGGGGAGTCCGAATGTTACGGTGTAATCTGCCTTTACCGCCGTGTCCATCACCTCTCCAGTATCGCCGTTTATGCCTGAAGGGATATCAACGCTGAATACTGGCTTGTTGCTTTCGTTTATCAGTTGAATCACATCTTTATATATTCCGCTGACTTCCCTGGCGAGGCCTGTGCCAAACATGGCATCCACGATGGCATCAGAGCTAAAAACGGCGGTTTTTATGGACTCAATTGAACTGACCTTAGAAATCTCTACGGGCATCTTAGATGCTATGTCGAAGTTCATCTTTGCTGCCCCTGTGAATTTGGTTTCATCGTCTAAAAGAAAAACCTTTGCCTCTCCGCCATTGGAATTAATTTTCCTGGCAACAACCAGCCCGTCTCCGCCATTGTTACCAGCTCCACAGAAAATGGCGAATTTCCTGTTTTTTATCCCAAGCTCCTTCAATATGACGAAATACACTGCCTGACCGGCATTCTCCATCAAAATATCTTGCGAGATGCCGAATTTCTCCATGGTGCCCCTATCCAAATTTCTCATCTGAGTCACTGTGCTTACTTTCATTTCTGCCTCCTCATAGATAGTTGTTTCGGTTCACCTTCGGGATATGCTGTCTTTTGTATAAGTAGAATTATAGCTTATGCAGGGCATGAATATAAGTTTAGAGCTGTTCTCACAGGTCATTGCGAGGCTTGTCTCGAGCGAAGCGAGGGAACTCGACGAAGCAATCTCAGGAATAACCATAAGATCGTGTCGCTTCGCTCGCAATGACTGAGGGAGTGGAAGGAAGATTGGGGCATAGATAAATCGTCAGTTTATGGAATCTTTGCCAGCGTGGTAGCCATTCATCCGGCCGTAGCACCCTGCTGATAGGCCGGCAAGGCCAGCCCCGATGATAATTATTAACTTCTGTTCTAAATTCGCCTTATCCCCTAAGGTAGGGTTATGCCCTTTCGCTTAATGTTTCGGCCCTATCGGAAGTCACCTGAAGTTGGATTTGGGCTGATTGCCGAAGACAGGTAGCCAATACGTCATGTTAGACGAAGTCTATTCATCCGAAATAATGTACTTCGCAATCTCGTGGAAATAATCCTCCGTTTCCTTTGTATTTATAAGATAACCAAGAAATCTAACTGAACTTAGGAATGTGAGAAGGCTATGGAAGCACGAGAAAATTAAATGACTTTCATTTGCTTTAAATCTCTGAGCGGCTACCAGTCCTGGAATTGAGAATCTCTCTATATTCACCCCTTTTGAGAGTCCAGCAAAACTTGAATGAGTAGATTGTGAGCCCTTCCGATAAACTTGGCAGTACAAATATTCATAAAAATGTCTCTCATTACAAGTCGGAGCATAATTCTGATCAACCAACATAACATTTTGTTCTAGAGATTTACCGCTCCAGGATGATGTATTTTTGCCACATTTCTTCATGTATTCCTCTCGTTTCTTATCTAGAAACTCCACGTCTGAAGATGGAACTCCACTAACATATTCAAGCCCAAGTTTTTTGAGGTGGTTGTATGTTTTGTAAATCTCTACGTATTCAAAATTTAGATACCTTTCCATGTCGTTTTCAATCAAGCGTTTCGATACTAAGCCCATTGTGATAATACTTTCAAACATTGATCGTGAAAGCGTATATATATCAGCTACTCTCTCATGTTCTACGAGATATTTAATTGTGAGGAAAGTAGAAAAATTACGGTCGTGGTTAAGAAAAACAAGATTAATGCGGGTTGGATCTTTTTCAGTCTGAACTGGATAAAGAGCTTTGAGTTGGAAACCAAGCACTGCTTGGCTAATGCTAATAAAGTTTGACTTAGTGAACTTATTCCCCATGTTATTTCCCGCTTAGACTTTGCATAAAGTCCGGAGATGCGAGCTTTGTGCTTGGTCTAGCCTGCTTTGCCTCACGCCGTATCTTTAATAGTAGCACGCCTCTTAGTTATCAGCCTTCAGTTTTAGGGGTTGCTTAGTCCTGGTTTTCACCCTCACCTTAATAGTCTCCCGTCGAGGGCAGAGGAAATTTGGCTTGCAGTGCTAGAGATTGAGATAAGTCAGGCTGTCAGTTGAACTGCTATTCTGTTTCCGAACTCTTTGCATTTAGGCAGCTCTCCCTCTGAAATCGGACCCTTCATGCCAGCGACTCTTATCGACAAGCCGGGAGCCGCCAGTTTTGCTCCGGGAACCTTTTCGCTTATTCTCTTCTCCAGTTTTTTCGTCGCTTGTTCAAAGCTCTTATCGAGGAGGTATGTAGCAAAAGCAGCAAAGAATTTCCCCTCCAGGGGAAGCTTGCCGAGTTTGCCGATAAACTTCTTGATGCCCCCGGTTGGCCTATCTATATGAGTCGGCGAACCCACCAAAATTGCGTCATAATCGGGAACCTTTTTAAGGTCAACCTCTTTGACTTCACTGACGATTGTCTCCACTCCTTCAACCTGTCCCATACCTTCTGCGATTGTTTCCGCTACGAGTTTGGCATTACCATACTTTGACTCGTAAACAACTATAACTTTCGCCGGCATGCTACACCTCCGTATGCTGTGTTTTATTCCTCCGCAGTCAAACTTTGTGCAAGGATACAATAGAATACAGAGTAGAACAACTTTGCTTCTAAAATTCGGTAGAGCTATTGTTGGGTTTTCGCTCTTACCTGTCATTAAGCCTGATAAATCAGGCGACTACAATCCTCTCCTGCCAGGGGAGAGGGGATTGCTTCGGCTGTGCCTCACAATGACACTAACCAAGAAGGCCAAAAGGAAGTTTAATCTCTATGCGAGGGTGAATCTAGTGAGTTCAAGGGATGAGAGCAATCCTGATATTCCATGCCGATTATTCCAACTCATACACTTTGCCCGACTGTGTGAATAGAAGCCGGAGGGTGATTTGCGAAGGATTAAGCTGGAGCATCCGTGACAGTGCCTTTCCATAGAGCGCCATCTGTGAGCGATACCGCTCCGCAATATCAGCAAGTCCAACGTCATCTGCAATCTCATCGCTCTTGAAATCCAGGACTGTGGCTTTCAGTGGTCTATTCTCCGAATCACGCACGATAGTAACGCGATCGAAGACACCCGTCACCCAATCATCCCCTAAAACAATCTCGAAGCGCTTCTCACGCCACAGGTCAGCATTGCCTTCGGGCCATGATAATGCCTTTTGCGCCTCTATGGATGTGAGCACCTGACGAAACTGCTCGATTACCCTCCGTTTCACATCCTCTGTGAATGAAGCTGCCTCCTGCCATTCCCAAATCAACGTCTCAACATCCACTTCGCCAATC
>CAZQDF010000102.1:0-6074 GCA_964592065.1 uncultured Dehalococcoidales bacterium
TCAGGAGAGCAGAGAAATGGGCCTGGGTCACAATCCTGGTTTTGGGTGGAATCGGTCTAGGTTCAGGCATAGCTCTCTGGGCTCTATATGCTCCTATCATGTATGTGTTTTTCGCGATGTGGATAGCGGCGTTAGCGCTTTCTGCAAAGCCAAGCCTTGGAAAGAAAGAGTGAGCGGCGTGGAACGCTAAAAGAAATAAAGAGAAGTGATGAAAGTAATACAGTGAGGTGTTTTGGAAATCGCCTCTGGCAAGGTGGGAGAGTACATGGAGTTTATATAAGGAGGTGATGCCTATGATGAAAAAAAGCTGGCCTCTTCGCTGCGGGTGGTGGAGAGGTTGGCTTATTCCACTTTAACAGCCCGAGAGACTTAATTAAAAAGGAGGCGACAAATGAAATTGCTCATGATTATTGGAATGAAGGATGCGTACTTTGCACTTCCCCCGGAGACGCAAATGAAACTTATGGAGGGAGGGACCGCCTTCATAGAAAAGTACCTGAAGGCAGGCAAAATTAAGGAGGCTTACAGCGCGCCTGGCTTGAAACAGAGCGTGGTCATCGCGGAGGTCGAGTCAGCCGAGGAGATAGAACGGATTTTCCTCGAACATCCTGGTTTCCCCTTCATGGACGTAGACATGTCTGTTCTCCTGGAATGGGATGTCTCCATGAAGGTTTGGAAAGAATCTATGGAGAAAATGGCTAAAAAGTAGGCTGCCTCCCTGTGGAACACGTGGGCGTAGAGACTTGAGAGAGCAGGGGTAGGCGAATTCTGCGGTCGTTCCGCTCCCTTGCCCGTTTATTTAGCTGCTGGTGCTTCTATTCTCTACCATGGTTTGCCAATAGGCATGATATATAGAGGCTTAATCTGCTCTTCCAGTCCCAAGACCTTTCTTACCTCTTCGTCATCAAAGGCTCCAACCTCGACTGTAGCCAAACCTAGAGCTACAGCTTGAAGGTGAATATTTTCCCCCACATGTCCTACCTCCATATGAACATATCTTTCACCACGTCTGCCATAAGTATAAGAAATCCTGGGATAAAGAGCACAAATAATGATATCCACCGGGGCATCGATAATAAATCCCTGGTCTAGGGCTGCCTTGGCTAAATCTCGCCTTAAGTCGCCCCGCAGGTGCAAGCTTAATGAGTGAGAATCTAGGTTGTAGTGGTAAATGCCAGCCTGCAATTCTTCTTGAGGTTGCTTCGCCCCACTCGCAATGACACCTTGCTTGCCAACAACCGTAAAAATTTCCAAAGGGTAAGTAGCTCCAGCACTGGGTGCTGCCCTGAGCTTTCCAGTCCCGGTTATGCCTTGAGCCGACCAGAGTATTTGAGATAGCTGGGAAAGAGTTAACGACTCTGCGTGATATCTTCGAACTGACCTACGGCTAGCGATAGTCTCTTCTAGGGACATCTTGCCCTTCAGATGGGGGGGTGGAAGCTTTATTATAGTTTGCTTCATATGAGATTCTTCGCTAAGCTCAGAATGGCAAACAACATTCAGCCCTTAATAACGCCCAGAGGAACAGCCATGGCCACTTTCTTAGAAATGCCAGCCTCGTGAACAATATCAATTACTTGGGTGACATCTTTATAAGCCTGGGATGCTTCCTCAGCCAGCGAGGGTATGCTCCCCGCCTTAATAGTAATGCCTCTTTCCTCTAATTCTCGCATCACATCCCTACCCCTCAAGCTGCGCTTAGCAGCACCACGGCTCAGCGCTCTGCCAGCGCCGTGACAAGTGGAGCCAAAGGTCTCCTCCATAGCTTTCTGGGTGCCTACAGCAATAAAAGAGCAACGCCCCATATCGCCGGGGATAAGCACAGGTTGGCCTGTTTCTTTATATCTCTCAGGAACACCCTTATGCCCCGCTGGGAAGGCTCTAGTGGCTCCTTTGCGGTGGACACAAAGCTTAAGCTGGCGACCGCCTATCGTATGCTCTTCTATTTTGGCGATGTTGTGGCAAACATCGTAAACCTGCCTCATACCAAGCTCTTCTGGGTTTTTGCCAAAGACTTTAGAGAAGCTTTCCCTGGCCCAATGAGCAATACATTGCCGGTTATTCCAGGCATAATTAGCGGCACACGCCATAGCAGCTAGATAGTCTTTACCCTCTTGCGATCCTATAGGAGCGCAAGCAAGTTGACGATCAGGAAGCTTTATTCCATACCTTGACGCTGCTTCCTCCATGACACGTAGATGGTCGGTACATACTTGGTGTCCAAAGCCACGAGAGCCAGTGTGAATTAAAACTAATACCTGACCTATTTCAGTGATACCCATAACACTGGCTATATTAGGTTCAAAAATCTCCTTCACTACCTGAACCTCAAGAAAATGATTTCCTGAGCCTAATGTGCCTGCTTGGGGCATGCCCCTCTTAACCGCTTTATCACTTATCTTGCCTGGGTTAGCACCCTTTATGCATCCACCCCCCTCAGTAACATCTAAATCTTCCTCAGAGCCTAAGCCATGTCTCACTGCCCACCTGGCTCCTTCAACCATCAATTGCTCCATCTCTTTCCGGCTTACCTTTATTTTCCCCTCAGAGCCTAAACCCGATGGTACATTAACGAACAACTCATTAATAAGCTGCTTAATCTTAGGTCTTACTTCAGCTTCATGGAGATTGGTACGCAATAACCTGACACCGCAATTAATATCGTAACCTACTCCACCAGGGGAAATTACACCATTTTCGATATCCATTGCCGCCACTCCGCCTATGGGAAAACCGTAGCCCCAATGGATATCTGGCATGGCAAAAGAATAACCTACTATGCCGGGGAGGAAGGCAACATTTGCAACTTGCTCCAGTGTTTGTTCTTCACGTATAGATTTCAACATGGCTTCGCTGGCATAAATTAAGCCAGGAACCTTCATACCCAGCTTGTAGCTCTGGGGAATCTGCCACCGATAATCGTCTATCTTAATAAGTTGCCCTTGCCATCCTGTCATATCCTAAATCCTAAACATCAAAGATTACCTGTGCCATATAACCGTCGTTATTCTTATCCACCTTTAACATATGATATGTAGCTGCCTTTACCCCGGTTTTTATCTTATGCCTCGAAGGGTCAAATTTCTCCCCATAGCAGGTAGCCTTAAGTTGCTTATGACTCAGACTTTCAATTTCAAACCTGTTGAACAGAGTTTGCTCAGCATCAAAGAGATAAATAAGCTCGTTAAGCCATTCTACAAGCAAGTTATCTCTACCATCGCTATTTATCTTCAAGTCACGTTGCAGTTTCTCCGCAATGCTTTCAGTATCTGTGATCAGGCTAAACAAAGCCAGAGCAGCATTAGAGAAGAGTTGCTTGACATCTGCCCCAAAGGCAATGACACCAACATCAGCAGTATGGTCAATGATCTTGAAAGCTTTATCCATTTTCCTGGCCTGGTAACAAGTAATTTTCACTACTTCGTCATCCTGCTTTATAGATTGTTCAGTAGGGTAATATCCTACTTGACCGTCATTTCTTTCCCTTTGTTTGGAGAACGAAATCCATTTGCAGAAGCTAAGACAGAGTCTTGATTTGAGGATCACGCCTTAAAGGGGGATACTTAGGCTTGGAATAAAGTCCCTCCACTTCTAAACTCGTCACCCTTTTTCCCTTTACTACGCCGTGATCACAAAATCTTTTAGCAATCTCCATGCTAGCTGGGCAAAGATGCCTCAGCCTTAATCAAAATACTAATGTTAGCAGAGCTAGCAAAACTAAGCTACTAAGAGCAAATTCCGTAGCTCCAATTCCCTATTGCTAGATGCAAAATACGTTCGGACTCCTCAAAATACTTTCATCCCCTCAATATTCATTATACACGGTAATGGGCAATACCTCTATTTAGTTTGCTTCCCGAGGCAAAGTCCATTTTGCACTTTGTTAAAGCCAATGCTACAATTCTAGCCACATGGTACTTAGCGATCGGACAATTAAAGAAGAGATGGCTAAGGGCAGAATAGTTATCGAACCCTTGGATTCAACTTGTATTCAGCCAGCAAGCGTCGACATCCACCTAGATAACAAGCTTCTTGTTTTCAAAACCTGGCGACGCCCCTTCTATATTGATGTCAGGCAAAATACAAACGGCTTATCCGAGCCAGTAGAAATCAGCGAGGATAAGCCATTTCTCTTGAATGCAGGGGAATTTGTTTTGGCTAGCACTTTAGAATCGATTACCATACCAAATGATATTGTAGCCCGACTCGAAGGCAAGAGTTCTTTAGGTAGGGTTGGCCTTTTGATTCATTCCACTGCTGGCTATGTTGATCCCGGGTGGCACGGACACCTTACCCTTGAGCTATCCAATGTGGCCAAATTATCAGTAACCCTGTACTATAAGATGGCGATCGGCCAAATCTCTTTCCTGCGCTTGACTTCTCCTGTGGAAAGGCTTTACGGTTCGGTTGATTTGAGAAGTAAATACCAGGGACAAAGTGAACCTACAGCTACTAGATATTATAAGGAATTTATTAAGGAGAAGTAGATGCTAATGCCCCCTCGAGATTACATGGAATACGCTCTCTCCTTAGCTAGATTAGCCACAGGATATACCAGTCCTAACCCAGCTGTAGGGGCTGTAGTGGTTAAAGATGGGCTTGCTATAGGCATGGGATATACACAGCCTGCCGGTTCAGAGCACGCTGAAGTAATGGCACTTCGCCAAGCTGGAGATGAGGCGCGAGGTGCTGCTATATATGTTACCCTGGAACCTTGCTGCCATGTTGGGCGTACCCCACCCTGTACTGAAGCCATAATTAATGCTGGCATCTCGGAAGCACATATAGCATTGCTTGACCCAAACCCGCTGGTTTCAGGACATGGAGTGAGCAAGCTAAACGAAGCGGGTATCAAGACCTATGTAGGTGCATACCAACAGGAGGCTTACGAAATAAATGAGGCTTATATCAAACATATTACCACGGGCTCACCATTCGTTACGGCTAAATTTGCCATGAGCCTTGATGGCAAGATTGCTACTAAAACTGGCGAATCTAAGTGGATAACTCATGATGAAGCACGGAAGCATGTACATACCTTACGACATACGGTTGATGCAATAATGGTAGGAGTAAATACTGTCCTTGCTGATAACCCTCGTCTCACCGCCAGAGGTTGTGGTGGCAAGGGTGGCATGCGAAAGGTGCAACCGCTACGCCTAATCGTTGATAGCAAGGGAAAGGTGCCACTGAATGCTCATATCTTTGAGCAACCAGGGGAAGTTTTGCTTGCTGTAGTGGAACCCTTCGACCCTAAAAGAAAGGATGAATTCACCCAAGCAGGCGCTGAAGTGCTGGAATTGCCAAGTGAGGAGGGCATGGTAAATATTGAGGAATTATTGAAAGTGTTGGGTAAACGAGAAGTAGTTAGTATTTTGGTAGAAGGAGGAGGCAAGCTTCTTGGTTCGCTTTTTGACCATCACTTGGTGGATAAAGTGTTAGCTTTCATTTCTCCAATTGTTATTGGTGGTAAAGAAGCCAAGAGCGCAGTTGGAGGAAATGGAGTTGGTAATATAGCCGAAGCTCTGCGTCTCAATCAGGTTAAGGTTGAGAATTTCAGCGATGCTATATTAGTCAGTGGCTATGTTGAAAGGGGGGTCCCACAAAAATCGTAGATTTTTGTGGGTGTGATAGCATGTTCACTGGAATAGTAGAAGAAATTGGCTTAGTTAGAGAAACAAGCTTAAACAGGCTAGCCATCGAGGCCTGTGAAGTGCTTGGAGGAACAAAAGTAGGCGATAGCATGGCTGTTAATGGAGTTTGCCTGACGGTTACTTCCTTGAATAACTATAGCTTTAGCGTTGATATCATGCCTGAGACATTACGCTGCAGTAATTTGGGTAGACTTCACTATGGTGATCAAGTAAATCTAGAAAGAGCACTGGTAGTAGGCGGACGCCTTGGCGGCCATCTAGTATTAGGCCACGTTGATAATACAGGAGGGATAATGACGATAACTCTTGAAGAAGCTGCCCGTGTCATGAGGATTTCAACACCCGCCGAACTAATGCCCTATATAGTGAATAAAGGCTTTATCGCGATTGATGGTGTTAGCCTTACCATTACTGGTCGAG